>JAYTZS010000217.1:0-11692 GCA_043741885.1 Bdellovibrio sp.
ATCCGGTTCAGCCAACAAAGTAAATGGCACTCCCCAATGATTGTTAAAGCTTCCTTTGGGGTAATGGACTTTGAATTTTGCTGATAGAACTGCATTTGAAAATTCTTTGCTTGTTGTTTTCCCGTTGGAACCGGTGATTCCAACAATCAAAGCTTTGCTTTGAAGGCGGCTCATGTGTGCTAGGTCCTGCAAAGCTTTCAATGTGTCTGATACTTTGATCACAGTGACTTTCTTTTGCAGAATCTCCAATTGTGGCGAACTTTGGTGGACAACAAGGCCCCTCGCCCCTTGCTCCACTGCTGTTTTCAAGAAAAAGTGAGCGTCAAAACTTTCTCCTTTAAGTGCAAAAAATAATTGCCCCGTGAGATCCGCTCGAGAATCACTGCCAACACCATGAAATTCAGTTTCGACTTGGGAGATCAAATGGCCAGCCGTTGCTTTTAAAACATTGCTTAAAGTTAGATGCTTCATCCTAAAAACTCCTTAGCTGCGTCATAATCACTGAAGGGAAATCGCTCGGAGCCGATAATTTGATATTCTTCATGTCCTTTGCCGGCGATGAGAACCACATCGCGGGGTTTGGCCTGCGCGATGACTTTTTGAATCGCTTTTCTGCGGTCCACTTCCATATGAACTTTGTATTTCCGTTCCTCAATCGAAAAGCCATCCATGATATCATGAATGATCGCAAAGGGATCTTCTGTTCGTGGATTGTCGGAAGTTACCATGACGTGGTCAGATGCGGCCATCGCCTTCTGGGCCATCAATGGCCGCTTGCCTTTGTCTCTGTCACCTCCACAGCCAAAAACAGTCCAAATCTGGCAATGGGACTTGTTTTGCTTGCGGATGTCATTGAGAGATTTCAAAACATTTTCCAAAGCATCTGGCGAGTGAGCGTAATCAATAAATACATTCAAAGATTTAAAATTTGGCACGGCCTGAAGCCTGCCGGGCACTCCATCAAATCGCGATAAAGCTTGCAGGCTCAGTGAAGGCTTTACCCCGACACTGGCTGCGGCTGCAACAGCTGCCACCGCATTGGCGACATTGTGATTTCCGCACATTGGCAAAAAAGATTTGTGAGTTCCCACCGGAGTTCGAAGCTCAAAATCCGTTCGCGCAAAATCCACAGCTGTGATTTTGTATTTGAAATCTGCAGACGCTTTTTCACCGTAGCTCCAGATGGCCGATGATCCGGCCACTCGAAGTCGTGCTCCCCAAGGATCATCGATGTTGACAATCGCAAAAGTTGGAGTCTTACGACTTTTCCACAGCAAATCAGTGAACAAGCGCTGTTTGGCCTGAAAATATTTCTCCATGCTTTGATGATAATCTAAATGATCTCGAGTGAGATTGGTAAAAACCACGGTGTTAAACTGCACTCCGTCAGCTCGGTGCTGATCCAACGCATGGCTGGAAATTTCCATGGCCACGGCTCGGGCTCCTTGGTCTTTCATTTCTCGCAATCTTTTTTGCAAGGCCACTGAATCTGGAGTCGTCATCTCCGACGGCCAAACTTTCGCCGCAACATGATGGTCAATGGTTCCCATGACTCCACAGGGAATTCTTGCTTTGGTGAAAACCGCTTCCAACATATAGGTGAATGAGGTTTTTCCGTTGGTGCCAGTCACCCCGAAACAAAATAAATCTTTCGATGGATTGTCGTAAAGATTGAGCGCCAGACAATCCAAAGCCTCTCTTGAACTCTCAACAACCTGCACATATCCGGTATAGTCTTTCGGAACTTTTGCCAATTCTTGCACAATCACCGCAACGGCGCCGGCCTCACAAGCCTGAGGCAAAAAGTCGTGGCCATTGCGCACAGTTCCTGGAACAGCAACAAAAACTGAACCCAAATGCACATGCCTTGCATCATGAGTCACAGAAAGAACTTCAACCTCAGGCGCTGTCGAATTATATTCTGGTAAAATTTTAAGCAACTCTGTTAGTTTCAATTTTGACTCCACCTGATGAAAAGAAAAGACGGATCCGCATGAGAAAATTAGCCAGCATTCAGTGTCTCGAAAGCCATCCTAGAGTCGATACTTCCGGAAATCAACCGTCGGAGCCTGTGCATTTCATCCTGTTTCATGGCTATGGCGCAGATGCTTATGATTTGCGCTCTCTGTCTGAAGTCATCAGTCCTTCCGTTCCAATTCACTTTATTTTTCCGCAAGGAGTTCTAGAAGTTCCTGTCGGGCCGGGTTGGATGGGACGAGCTTGGTGGAAAATCGACATCATACAATTGCAACAAGCAGCTCAAGCGGGGCAGCCGCGCGATCTTTCCAAAGAAAAACCAACGGGTCTATCTGAGCTCCGGGTTCGTATGATGGCTGCAGTTGAAGCCCTCGGTATTCCATGGAAGCAAATTATTTTAGGCGGCTTCAGTCAAGGCGCGATGCTCGCAACGGATTTGTTTATGCATGCTCCCGAAAATCCAAGAGCGTTGGTTTGCTTGTCGGGGGCGCTGGTAGATAAAGAGGAACTGAAACCGTTCGCAAGCAAACGAGCCGGAGTTCCGTTTTTTCTTTCGCATGGAAAAGCAGACAGTGTTCTAGACATTCGCGGATCGAGTCAGCTGGAGTCTTTTTTGCTTCAAGCTGGCATGAAAGGAAGGTTATTTAGCTTTTCTGGATCGCATGAGATCCCGATGGAAGCGATTTCTAAGCTCAATGAATTTCTTCTGACGATTTTAAAATAACTAATATCTTTTTGTTGGCCGGCACTGGGCTTCCTGCTGCTGGAATCACTTCAGAGACCATTCCCGATCCTTTGATTTTCACTTGCAGATCTCTAGCCGAAATCTGTCGAAGCGCGTCTCTCAAAGACATATGTAACAAGTCAGGCACCAATTCCACAACAGGTGGCGCCAGTAAAGGCATCAATTCTGAATTTGCTGTTGTGAGCGAAGCGGAATTCATGGTTGTCGCAAGCTCCGTTGTTTTCCTTAGCAATTCATCAGCAGTCACTGCCGTGTTTTCGATTAGAACTGGATTTTTTAAATCCTGCATTCGTCTTTTAAGCCCTTTGCTCGAAATCACTGCGGCAGAAGCCGGTTTTCGCTTTGATTTTTTATTTTTTGGCAAAGGGCCCGCATCTTCTTTGTCGACAAAGTTCTTTTCGCTCAAAATCATTGGAGCTAAGCCTGCTCGGCGAGACGCATAAGAAGCTAATCGCGAAAAAAGCGGAGCTGCGACTTGCGAGCCATAGTAGGCATTTTGTTTTGGATGATCCACAACCACGTAGATAACAAACTTTGGATCTGTTGCTGGAATGAAACCGGCAAAACTAGAAAGGTAAGCATGTTCCATGTAACCGCCACCGTGGGGATTAACTTTTTGCGCTGTTCCGGTTTTTCCAGCGACCAAGAATCCATCCACTTTTGCGTTGATTCCGGTTCCGCCGGGGCCGGTAACTGCGGTCAGCATCATGCGCAAACTGGCAGCATCTTGCTCAGATAAAACTCGGCGAACTTGTTTGGTTTTGTATTCGGTCACTTCATTGGTTTCGGGATCACGAATCGAATGCACAATATAAGGAGTGTTAAGCACGCCGCCATTGGCAATCACCGCATAAGCATTTGCCATTTGCAAGGCAGTCACAGCGATCCCATGCCCGAAGGAAATATTAGAGAGCAAATGGGGCCGCCATGGAAGTTGCTGCATCTGTCCGCGAGTGTCCCCGGGAAGATCGACCCCTGTTTTTTGTCCGAAGCCGAAATCTAGCAAACCTTTTTGCAAAGCTTCAGATCCTAGATCAAAAGCAATTTTAGTTGAGCCAATATTTGACGAGTAAGCGAGAATCTCGGAGACCGTGAGGCTGGCCCATTTCTCTTTTGTTTCTGCTTCTCGAATCAATCGGTCGCCGACCATAAAATGACCCATCTCAGTATTGTATTTGGTATTGGGCTGAAGAATTTTTTCTCTCAAAGCGGTGCCGATCAAAAATGATTTCATTGTGCTGCCAGGTTCGAAAGTGTCCGTGACCGCTCGGTTTCGTCGTTGTTCGGGTTTTAATTTCGAGCCCCGATTGGCATCAAAACTGGGTGCAGATGAAATAGCTAAGATAGCAGAAGTTTTGGCATCTAAAATAATTCCAGTTGCATTGTCGGCATTGAATTCATTGATTGAGCTTTCCAACTCTGTTTCCAAAACATGCTGCAGATCCGAATCCACAGTCAGTTTGATTTCAGCCCCATCTGGATTTTCAGCGAATATCAATCCATCTGCGACTAGCGGTCGTCCACGGGCATCTCGGCGAACTGTGACTTTCTTTTTGTTTCCCTGCAAAGCTTGATTGAAGGAGAGCTCTAAACCCTCAAGTCCTTGTCCTTCTTGCCCGACAAAGCCAAGAACTTGGGATAATAAATTTTCGTTTGGGTAGATTCGTTTGAACTCTTCGACCATTTGCAGACCGCGCACGTCCATGCGTTTGATTTGCTCGGCTTTGTCATCTTCCATCAATCTCTGCAGCCAAACAAATCGCTTGCTGTTGTCTTTGATTTTGCTAAAAATGTTTTCCTGAGATTGACCTAAAATTCCGGCCAGTTTGCGTGCTACATTTTTTTTATTTTCAATTAGTTTGGGGTCAGCAAAAACTGAGAAAGCTTTGGTCGAAAGTGCTAATTCTCTTCCGGCGACGTCGACGATGGCACCTCTACGACTTTGCAAAGTGATCACCGTTTGAAACTGCTTGGTTTGCAAAGCTTCAAGACGCTTGTTCGGAAAAACCTGAAGCACAGCTGCGCGCGTGATCAAAACGGCCCACAGCAGGACAATTCCGACAAACAAAATGACAATTCGATTTTTCAATTGAGATCCTTACCACCAACAAAATTCACATTTGTCAGATGTATGATCTGATTAGCTTGAACCTTTTTCAAAGTGAACCGGCTGGCTGCCATTTTCTCAATGTGCTGAGGCCGTGTGATCTTTGCCAATTGAATAGTTCTCTCTCTTTTTTCTTGGATGATCTGCCTTTGCTCTCGAGTCAGCTTGAGAATCACATAGCCTAAACGTCTTTCCTCCATTTGAAGAAAAACGATTGAAAATAATGTTCCGATAATAAAGACGATGCTAAAAATTGGCTTCACGCTCAGTCACCCGTTGCTGCTATGTTTTTGTTGCGTGTTCAAAAACTCTGAGTTTGGCGCTACGGGCTCGGGGGTTTTCCTTGGCTTCGCTCCACTCGGCCTGGATCACCTTTTTATTTACAATTGAGCCCGAATCCATGGTCTCAGATAATTCTTTGAACTTGTTCTTAACAATTCTATCTTCAAGTGAGTGAAATGTCAGGACAGCCAGCCGTCCTTTGGACTTCAGTCCATAGACTAATTTTTCTAGAGAATTTTCGACAACTTCCAGCTCGTGATTGACCTCTAAACGAAGCGCCATAAAAAATTGAGTGGCCGGATGAAAACCTTTGCGGTGCCAGCCTTCGACTCTCTCTACTAATCCCGCCAAATCTCGAGTGGTCAAAAAAGGTTTCTCTTTTCGATCATAAACAATGGCTTTTGTAACTCTGTAAGGTCTTGGTATCTCACCGAGATTCTTAAACAAATCGTTCAGTTCCTGTTCCGAATAATCGCGGATAATATCGGCTGCCGTGATTCCTTCCGAGTTGTTCATTCGCATGTCTAAGGGGCCATCATGATAAAAACTAAAACCACGTGTACCCTGGTCTAGCTGTGGAGAACTGACCCCTAAGTCCAGGAGCATGAGGTCAAATGTTCCAAAGCGCTCGACTGTAAAATCAGAAAAATTAGCATGATGAATTTCTAAGCGACCTTGCGCGATCCATTCGGCGAAATGATCTTTCGCATACTGAACAGCTTCGGGATCCTGATCACAAGCCACTGCAGAAATTTGCGGATACTTCTCCAGTAGAGCTTTCAAATGGCCACCGCGGCCAAAGGTTCCATCGAAATAGCGAAGTGGAATCTCAGGCTGACTTTCGATGGTCGGCGCAAACATACCAAGCCAATCGGAGAGTAGAACTGGAACATGCAAAGGAGTGGGAGTCATGAGGCGATCCTAACGGGTTTACGATGACGATTGTAGAATATTTTACACGTCAATTGAGAATGGCCCCTGCCCATTTTCAGAATTTGCAGTCCGCTTGCACTTGTTAACTCACATTTTTCTTCTCCTCAGAGCCATCTATGCTTAACATATGTACATGCTTATCAACTGCCCTAAATGTGGATTCTCACAACCTGCTGACCGATACTGCGCGAAATGCGGTATCGATATGAAATTGTACCGCCCAAAAAGCACTCCGGTCTGGAAAAAGATCCTAACTCACCCCCTATTGCATGTTAGTTTTATTTTTCTTTTGGTTTTTGCTTCGATTGTTTTCATTCGAGAGCGGCGCCGAGAAGAATTGCGGGCTCGAGTCGAATATTTAAAGGGCGGACCGGTCCTGGTCGAACGAGAACAAGCCAGTTCAGTTCAAGTGTCCGCTTCGACAGATGCCCAAGCTGCTTTGGCCGAATCCCCAGAAAAATCACAAGAGGTTGCAACTTCAGTTTCTCCGGCAGGATCTGCGGCTGCAACTGGACCGACGACAACAATAGCGTCGGTCGAGAGTGGTCCTCCGCCTGCTTCTCCGCCCTCTTTACCTACAGCCACCAGTTTGCTCTCAAAAACAGCTAAATCTTCAGATAGCAAAGTCAGCAAAAAGTTTGTTACTGTTTATGCTGAAATTGATTCGCGGATCTTAAACACTTGGGTTGATGAAATGCGAGCCACAGGTCAGCTGCGCAGTTTTGACGAAGCCTCCATGGGCCCACTTTTACAAATCAATCAGAAGTTAAAAAGCGCTCGAGGAATAAAAATCCTTAGCCGAGTCGAACACCAAATGGCTCCGAGCGTTCTCAGCCTCGAATGGTTTGTCGGAACTCACCGCGGAGCAGAGCCTGAAAATGAAATTGGATTTTATTCATCCCTTGCCCTTGGAGATTCCAAAGATGGGGTGATCCGTGGGGATATCGAAGTTCAACGAGCTTTCCGAGAACCTCCGGGAGGCGCTGGCAAGCCCATTGAACGAGTCTCTTTTAGCAGTCCATTCGAGCTCCCGGCTGGTGCTGGATATCTGATGAGAGGCATCTTGCCAAAGCGATTTGCCACGGAGTTGGACGAGGAGGCAAATCCAGATCCAGCACTGAGCATTTTAAAATCGCGGAATTTTGCTTCGGGAGAGACCGAGTTTGTTTTTCTCCTCGAATTTGAGCCGACTCGCTAGCAAAAAATTCTGACTCGCCATCCTGTCAGACCGGCAATAGCCCTGGGGCTTGACCATGAGCCAAGGCTTGAGGCAATTTTAGTTGAAGCTCAAGAATCTGACGAACCGAGGACAGCCATGACAAATCTCAAACTTTCTAGTTACATTTCAGAAGATAAAATCCAAGCCAAAGTTCTTGAAATGGGCCAGCACTTGACGAATCAACTCAAAGGCAAAGATGTTGTGGCCGTCTGCGTTTTAAAAGGTTCTTTTATTTTTTATTCTGACTTGATCCGAAATATCAACACCGATTTGGCTTGCGAATTTTTTGGAGTCTCCAGCTACCATGGCAACACTTCGTCATCAGGTGAAGTGAAGGTAACTTTAGATTTAGCCCATCCCGTTGAAGGAAAGCATGTCCTGCTTGTCGAAGACATTGTCGACACTGGTTTAACCATGAATTATCTCAAGACGTCAATTTTATCTCGCAAACCAGCAAGCCTGACAACCGTGGCTCTGCTCGAAAAACCAGAAGCTTTAAAAGTAAAATGTGAAATCGATCACGTCGGTTTCAAAATCCCAAACGATTTCGTTGTCGGATACGGCCTCGATTACCAGGGCTTTTACAGAAATCTCCCCTACATAGCCCAAGTCCAAAACTTCAATTAAAAAAGGTACAATTAAGAGGAGCAAGTAAACGAAGCAAACAAGAGGAGCAGCCTTCCCGTTTTGCAAATTCTATGGAATTTGCAAAATCTGACCTCGCTTTAGGTGGACGGCTGGGCTTAATTTGTTAGCCTGCAGAATATCCTCGGCGGTCACGCCGAATTCCTCAGCAATTTTTCGCAGATTATCGCCCTTGTGAACTCGGTAGGGAACTGGCTGAGGCTCGGCCATGCTCGGCATCCGTCCTTCACTTTGTGCCGCCGCCTGGGCTTTTTTGAGCTTGTCGGGACTTTCAAGCTCTTTGCTTACTGTTTCTAATTTGCTTTTTGGAACTGAAATCACCACTCCCTTTGGAATAGCTCTTCCATGAGTGCGCGCAATTCGAGTGATGTGGGGATTGAAAATCTGAGTCTTCAAGTCGTCATTTTCAAACCAGCGTAAAAGGTCCCTGTAGGTCACCGCAATGGGCAATTTTACATCCACCGAATCCAAAGGTTGAGACCAAGTCACCGGCCCCAAATATTGTGTCGCATGGCTGCTAACTTCCAGTGCCGCTAAAAAGCTAGCGTAGAAATTTCGAGAAGCAAAACCAAAGCGCTTTTTAATTGTCAAATTTTGTACCAGCTCGCCCAGTTCTCGAGTTCGGTATTTTTTTGTTAAATTCAAGACTCCGGTTGGCCCATGATTGTAACCAGTCATCGCCAAAGGCCAGCTTTGTAACATGTTAAAATTGATTCGCATCAGCTTTGCCGCCAACCGAGTCGCTTCGGCCGGATGATTTCGTTGATCGATAGCCGCATCTCGTTTCATAAAGCCCTTCATGGTATAGGGCATAATCTGCCAGAGCCCACTGGCGCCGACTTTCGAACGAGCCAGCACATTGTAAGAGCTTTCAACAAATGGCAGTCGCACCAATTCGATAGGCAGCCCGGCTTCACGAAAGATTTTTTCGAATTCTTCGATGTACCTTCCAGAGAAATAAATCCCTTGAATCATTCGATCCTTTTGACCGAGTTGAAAACGCAAACGGTTTTTCTTTGAAGCCAGCAGAAACTTTTTGGGTTCTTTGATTTTTTCAAAATAATCCCAGATTCTTTTTTGCTCAGGGCTTAAGCTAGTCGGATCTTTTGTCTTTTGCAGTTTTTCTAGCAAGGCGATGGTTTTTAATTTCGCATCTTTTACCATTTTCAGTTTAATACGCTCTTTTTGAAAACGATCAATATCGGTTCGACTGACCACGGGAACGAAATCTAGCTGCTCATAAATAAGATCAATGTAATCCGAGTCGTGAAGAACCCCCTGATCTGTCGTGTATTTGGAATAAACATCAATCCAAAATTTAACTGGAATCTCCAGTCCTTTCGGCACTGCAAAAGCTGTCGACGAATAGCCCAGAGTGGTCTCTTGATTTGAATAATCCGGAGCTCTCCAAGGACGAGAAGTCGTGAGGTTTTTCTCGCCAGCAATTTCTTCATGAGTGACCGGAGTATCTTCATCCATATCTTGAGTGAATTTCGAGTCGTCATTGCCACCTTCGACAGGCTTTGCAGCATTCTTGATGGATTGATCAATCGAATCACCCATATCAACGACGAAGGGAACTCCATTTTCAACAAAATCCTTTTGCAAAAATCGATTGCTCTCCGCTCGCGCAGAAGGTGAAAGAAGACATAACACCAAAAATATTTTTAAGTGACGCAAGTTCTAGCCTCCGAAAACAAAATCATGAAATTGAACCGCACTTGATCAATCGACTAAAGACGTCGCCATTTGATCAAACAGAGCTCTCACTTTATTCTCATCGGCAGATCCGTTATACATAAACACGAAGGGGAGCACAGTTCCGTCTCTTCGCCCAGCATAGCCAGCCAAAGAAACCACCCCAGTCAAAAATCCAGTCTTGGCGCGAACCCAACCTTCAGCCGGCCCGTCTTTCATTCGATGCTTCAAAGTTCCATCAATTCCGGCAATCGGCAAAGAGGTGACAAACTCCGGTTGATAACGGAATTGAAATTTCATGTCGTTGAGTACTTTCCATAAAGCTTGGGCCGATATTCGATTATCTCTAGTCAGACCTGAAGGATTGAAAAGTTCGAACTGATTCGCTGGCACTCCAATATGCGTCATGTATTGACTAAGGACTTTCATCCCTTTTTCGATTGTTCCCGGTGGGTTGGACATTGCTGCCAAATTTTTTACAAACATCTCGGCAATGTAATTGTTCGAGAACTTATTCATGTCGGAGAGAATATCCTGAATCGGCTTGCTTTCGGATTCCGCCATTAGATTTGCTGAGGCTGGAGTTATCCCGACTTTCACAGCACCTGTGACGTTGATCCCACGTTGTGCTAAAAAAGCTCTCAGATTATAACCAGACCACAAATCAGGCTGAGTAATATTTTTAAACACCACAACTTCTTTCGAACCCACCGCAATCTTGCCCGTGACCACCACGATATCCCCTGGGCCCTTCGTGTCCTCATCTCTCTCGACAGCAACCGAAGTTTTGCCATCACTTCCAACAGTTTGAACTTTGGAGCGAACCTGAATGTATTGATTTTCTGGATCGGCAAAAACAAGCGCGGGATCGCCTGACTTTTTTCCAGGCCGGACGAAGATATTAACTGAATTCCAATTGAAGGACATGGCACCCGTAGGCGCATCATAAGCCCGATCGACCCGCTCCTTTTGCCGAGTCGGATCAAAGCGCAAGTGATCAAAAAGACTGTCATCGACAACTAGATCACCCTCAATTTTCTTCACTCCTGTGCGCAAGAAAGTATTGACCAAATACCACAGGTTTTCTGAGACAAAGCATGGGTCTCCGCCGCCCTTTAAATACAAATTTCCCTTAAGAGCCTCTTGGTCAATGGCCCCATCAGAATACAATCCAGTCTTAAATTTTGTTCCTGGAGGAAAATTGGATATCGCCGCCGCAGCCGTCACTAGTTTTGTGATTGACGCTGGAATGAGTTTCTTTTCTGAATGTTGAGCGAAGATCACAGCCGGCTCGCCTTCGCCTCCGGCAATGAAAACACCTAAGTTTTCCGACGAAATACTGGATTTTTGCAGAATTTGACCTATTTTCTTTTCTTCTTTTCTTACCCAAGCGTTATCTAAAGCATAGATCAATTGCGACTGAAGCAGCAGTCCCGCAAGCAACAGAAATTTCATAAAGCCTACCTTCACATGTGATCTGAACATGTTAAAGGCCACTTGAAGCTCAGGCAATCACGAAGTATGTTCAACCCATGGCTGGCACAAAACCTCTTTTATTCCTAGTCGACGATGACAACCTGACTTTGGCTGCACTTGAGCGAGTGTTCCAAAAAGATTTCCAGATCCGAACTTTTTCGGACCCACTTTTGGCCCTGGAAGAATTGGACTCTTGCGATCCTGCCTTGGTCCTGACGGATTCTACCATGCCACAGATGTCGGGCTTGGATTTTCTCAAAAAGGTCCGGCTTCAACGACCTAACTCCGTTCGAGTTATTTTATCCGGTCAACTTTCAGTTGTTGAGCTTTCCCATGCTCTGCATGTTGGACTGATTCACCGATTTTTCGTCAAGCCTTGGGAAAATGATGTTCTTCAATTGCAAGTACTTGAGTGTTTAGAACAGAGAAAGATCTTATTGAAAAACGATCACCTAATTGAGCTCGCTCTGACTGATCCTGTCACTCACTTGGGGAATCACCGCTTTTTCCAGGAACAATTTCGCACCGAAGTGGCACGAGCAAAACGACACTCAAGAGAACTGTGCTTGATTATGATGGATGTCGATCATTTCAAATTGTGGAACGACGA
>JAYTZS010000218.1:0-4227 GCA_043741885.1 Bdellovibrio sp.
GGTTGATATTCGGATCTAGTCCCATCTGTGGATCTTGAATCACTCGACGTAAAGTCGATTCAATACTTCGAATCAGCCCGTCTCCGCCTAGGGGCCCTAAATGCTCTTTGCCGTCGGAACCTTTTTGCAATTTATGCTGCCCTTGAATGAAGGCAAGAGCTCCATTGTAAGCATCGACAAAGGTTTTGATTTTTCCGCTGATCACTTCAGTGTCTTCTTTGACATTGATGCGAATCGGCCGACCCGGAGCTGCTTGCTTCAAATCTAAAGTCACTCCTGGAATGAGGTCACTCGCTGTGTTGTCGGCAACTTCCACTTCAAAGCCGTCAACTTTCACTTTGGCATTTTGCGCCTGCTTGGACTGCTCAAAAGTAATATCTTGATCTCCGTCCAACATGTAAACAGTTGGAAAATCAATTTGCTTGTCGTTTCCAGTCTGCAAACCTGTGACGATCAGCTTGAAAGGATTGTCTTTATCAATTCGATCATTCACCACAGTTGCTCGAACACCAATATTGGCGTTATTAATGGCTCTGGAAACTCCGTCCAAAGTGTTGTTCTGGGCATTAACGTAAACATCTTTCCGACCGTCGGGTGTGTTGAAGCGCAAATAGCCGACTCCAATTTGAGTTTTGTCTTTGTCTGGAAAACCAGACGAAACAGCCCCGGGTTTTTGCGCTAACTGCAGCACTTCAATTTGCCACTGACCGGTTACTGCTTGAGCTGGGTCGATCACTCCGTCAACAATAGTTGGTTCTCCGGATGTCATTTTGTTATTAGAAAATCCGCGGATTCCAACAAGCTCCACAACGTTTTTAGTGATCTCATTCACTTTTCCTTCGAGATCGGTGACCAATTTGAGTTTGTCGTCCTCTTTGGCTTTCGTCGCTTGCATTTGTTTCACAGGAGTGCGCTCCGCATCCATGATCTGATCCACAATGTTGGCGGGAAGCCCACTGGCCATCCCCGAAAATCGAATTGCACCCATAGACTTATTCTCACAGAGAAATCACAAGTAACGTGAGTCAGTAATTTGTCGAGACGAGGTCCTGAAACAAACCCCCAATCTAGAACTTAAAGCTCAAAACAGGTAGATTTTTGACAAGTCCAGGGCCGATCTTGCCGATTCTAGGCCGATGGTGCTTTCAAAGCCTAGAATAACCGATTCGAAACACAGCTGAGAAATTTAACGTTCGCATCTACTGCTCGGCTAAGAATGTCATTTCGTACCTTGTTCTTAATCAGCTCGAATCCTTCGAATTGTTGATCCGACCTAAGAAGTTGAAGAAGACAGGAAAGAAAAGATCGTCTGCCTAACGTTTCTCATCGGTAACTGAGCTCGAAATTAAATGGCGCAGTCTAAATATATATCTGTGTTCCCAATTGGAAATTTTTTCATGCTGTGATTGGCAGTTTGACGGCGTTAATTGGCACATCGCTCATTGTTGCGACGGTGGCTTGGGGTTCTATTGGGCCTGGAGTTGTTATCGCTAACTCAGTGGGTTGGCACAAACATTGGATTGAAATGCTCGGGATCAATTTGCTTGAAGGAGCTGATATGAAGAACGCTGTCCGATTTCTAATCACTGCAATGGCACTTATGTCTTTGCTCTCAGCCTGTGGCAAGAAAAATGACGATGGGGCTGCCGTGGCCGAGACTCCCAATACGGCTTGCAACATTCCTGGAAATACCAGTTGCACTCCCAATCAGTATGCACAATTTGGAACTCAGCTTGCGCCTTATACTTGGCAGACTTATCAATGGCAAAATAATGGAGCTTTCTGTGGTTGCCCTGTCAATTACCGACCTGTAATGAATCCGCAATTGGGATTGAGCTGCGCTCCTGAAACTTTTTTTCAAAATGGAAATTCATTTGGCGGCGGTTATAACCAAAATCAAGGTCAGTACCCAGGCCAATATCAAGGCCAGTACCCGAACCAAAATCAGGGACAGTATCAGAACCGCTTTCAAAATCAAAATCAATTCCAAGGCCAGTATAACAACTCGTCAGGTTTTCAAGCGTTTAGCTACCAAGATTATTATGAGTTCCAATACTCGCAAAACGGACAGGTTTCCAGCATCCCACAAGTGACTTATTCACCTGCCGTTTCTGGACAAAATGGAAACTGTTTTACTCAAGCGGCTTCGGTTTGCGACACTCAAGTCGCTAACAGCTGTGCCGGTGTAGGAGCGATTTGTCGTCCAAGTGGTGGCGGATCTCGGTTGGGATTTTGCACAGGCGGATACAGTGACGCGTATTACGGAAGCAATCAGCAGCAACAGCAGCAGCAACAGGGCTGCTACTCTCGTCGATGGGGTGTTTTTAGCATCTATGCTTGTGGCGCGACCAGCTACTATGATGGTGGTTACTACAAGACAGGTGGCGGCTTTGGCGGCAGTTATCCTCGCTAGATTAAATGTTTTCTTATCAATGAATATTCCTCTGAAACGGTGCGCATTTCTATAACGAGTACGCACCCTGTGATACCCTCTTTTCATGGCATCACAATCTGCAATCAATCCATTTCTAGAGGCTTTCGATCAACACAGATTTTACAGTCGCGATGAAGCGATTCCGTTTGATAAAATTCGCCTGGAGCACTTTCTTCCTGCTCTGGACGCTGGAATCGTTAAGGCTCGTGAACAAATCAAGAAACTTAAAAATTACACTGAGCCTGCCAATTTTGAAAACACGATTCTGGCTTTAGAAACAGCCAGTGAAGATTTTGAGATCGTCAACTCGGTCTATTTTAATTTATTTAGTGCCGAAGCAAGTCCCGAACTGCAGGCGCTCGCCAAAGACATTTCGCCGAAAGGAGCTGCTTTCGCTAGTGAAGTAGCACTAGACGAAAAGATTTTCGAGCGCATCAAAGCTGTCTATGAAGCTAGGTCTACTTCCAGTTTCAATCCAGAGCAAATCCGCTTGGTCGAAAAGTACTTCAATGACTTCTCCAGAAATGGGGCCTTGTTGTCTCCTGCAGATAAAGAGAAATTGAAAGCTTTGGATCAGGAGCTTTCGGTTTTAGGCCCCCAATTTTCTGAAAATGTGATGAAAGCCACCAATTCTTTTGAAATGGTGACCGACAACAAATCAGATTTGGTCGGACTTCCGCCTGGAGCCATTGAAGCAGCCGCCCAAGAAGCTGCTCGAAAAGGCCACAATGGAAAATGGCTGTTCAATCTTCAAGCCCCCAGCTTTATTCCTTTTATGCAGTATGCGCAAAACCGAGAGCTGAGAAAAAAACTTTGGACAGCCTATAGTTCGCGGGCGTTCAAGGACAGCTATGACAATCAAGGTAACGTTAAAAACATCGTCCGTCTCCGACATGAACGAGCAAAGCTTCTGGGCTTTGCATCCCATGCAGATTTTGTTTTGTCAGAACGAATGGCACAAAATCCAACTCAGGTGATGAAATTTCTCAATGAACTTTTAGCTCCTTCCAAACGTGCTGCTGATCGAGACATCTCTGAACTTCGAGCTTTCAAAAAAAGCTTGGACGGAAATGAAGAGATCATGCCGTGGGACTTTGCCTATTACTCTGAAAAACTGAAAGAGAAAAAATACAAGTACAACGATGAGGAACTTCGTCCTTATTTCAAATTAGAGACTGTAGTAGAAGGCGTATTCGAACATGCCCGCCGACTTTATGGACTCACCTTCAAAGAAGTTCTCGACGTTCCAAAGTACCACCCGGATGTGCGAGTTTATGAAGTTCGAGAAGAAAAGACACAGAATTACGTCGGACTTTTTTACACCGATTTCTTTCCGCGAGAAACGAAAAAAGGTGGGGCGTGGATGACTGCTTATCGGGAGCAAGGCTATTTCAATGGTCGAGTTCGCCGTCCGCATATCAGTATCGTTTGCAATTTCACTCAACCGACCGCTTCTAAGCCTTCTCTTTTGACCTATGATGAAGTGCAAACTTTGTTTCATGAGTTTGGGCATGCTCTGCATGGTTTGCTTTCTCAGTGCACTTACCGCTCGGTCGCAGGCACCAACGTCTATTGGGACTTTGTTGAACTTCCATCTCAAATCATGGAAAACTGGGTGAAAGAAAAAGAAGGCTTGGATATCTTTGCCCGTCACTACCAAACCAAAGCGCCGATCCCTTCGGAGCTGGTCGATAAAATTAAAAAGGCTTCTCAGTTTCAGGCGGGCTATGCTTCTATTCGACAAGTTCAGTTTGCTTTGTTGGATATGGCTTGGCATGCGAAAGACCCAACCG
>JAYTZS010000219.1:0-4218 GCA_043741885.1 Bdellovibrio sp.
GCCGATGCAAGTCCTGCTGCTCCACCGGCTAAAATGAGTATATGGTGATTCTGAGAGTGCTTTCCTTTGCTAACAAATTTTCCCACAAGATGAAAGATCGAGCCTGAAATCTGGAGGGTTGGTCCTTCTCGTCCGATAGCTCCCCCGCCAAGAACGCCCAAAAGTGAACTTATCACTTTTACACCGATGACTCGAAGACTAAGAAGTTTGCTAAGAATCGGAGCTTGAGAGTCGTGACTCGAAATCTCGGCCGCAGCCATCAGCTGAGGAATTCCACTGCCGTTCGAGTACGGACCAAAATATTCAACAAACGCCCACGATAGAATAAAAAGTGCTGGCGTAAGGGCAAATGACCAATATCCAACTGATTGAAACAAGTTAAAGGAGCAATTTTCGACGTACTGAAAGGCTCGAGCATACAAAGTGGCTGCGATGGCTGTGATCAATGCAGCAGTCAGAAATGGCAGCGCCTGTAAAAATCGAGTCCGTGCCTCATGGACGTGGTTCTGATCGTTAAAAATGTGACGAACAATCCCTAGGTGTTTTTTGAAAAAAATTTTGTGTTTGTCGAAATTCATCTGCCTGCTTTTCGACTTCCGGTCGGATTTTTTGTTTAATTAAAATTCCCAACAAAAAAAGATAAGAACTTTTTCGTTAAGGTCGATTAATGCTTTGCTATGTCAAGATATATGGTACACCATATAAATGCAAACATGAAATTTCGAATGGAAGTATTTTTGTGAAAAGATCCGACTCTCAATTAATTTTAGATGCCATTCGAAGGATTGTTCGAGCGTTACGCAACTTTTCTAAAGCCAGCGAAAGAGATTTTGGGCTGGGTACAGCGCAGATTTTCGTATTGCAAAAGCTCATGGAATCCGGAAAGTCGCTGACGATTAACGAATTAGCGGAGGCAACTCTCACGCATCAAAGCTCAGTATCGGTGGTCGTGTCCAAACTTGTTAGCCGAAAATTGATTGATCGCACTACAGACAAAAACGACACTCGGTCAGTTCGAATTAGCATAACTCCGGAGGGGAAGTACTTGCTCACCAAAAGTCCCCCATCATTTCAGGAGCGACTGACGAGAGCAATTTCTGAGATGAGTTCACGACAACGGAAAGGGCTTATTGACGGTTTACAATCCTTAATAGCAAAGGCAGGCATGGAAGACGATGAAGCCCCAATGCTAATGGAAGATTAGCCTTTTGCCTATGCAGTGAGATCGGTAAAGCCATTTTCGAACTTCAAAATGGGGTTAATCTTATGTTGCCGCTGTCGCAAAGTCCAGACATCCGATGAGAGTCCCTCCTACAGAACAAACAATTTCCGATCGGAACAGCAAGCCAATCCTGTAGGACCACTCAGATCCGGTCGAAAAGATTGGCCGTTCATGTAGGTCGTTTGAAAATAAAAGTGCTCCCAGCCAACACTTGCACTTGATTTCAAATCCGTCGTTGAAAAATCGAAGACAGACATTTGATTACACCTACCGACCAATTGGGCGCCGACAAATTTTCATATTGATTTGTAGCTGGATTTTAAGTTAAAAAACTGCCGCTTCCCCCGCCCCGCCTCCGGCTATTATCAGCAACTTCTAACTGACTTGGTCCGATGCTGAAATAGGTGGAATTAACAATGGCATTTTTGGCAAGACAGTCCACATTTTTGTATTAAAAAGATCCCAAGCTTGCTGCCGTATTTCATTCCGACGGCTTCTTTCTACTCTTTTTCGACTTCTTCGGTCGAACCAACAGGCCCTGAGATTCCAATTGGTTGACCACTAGATACGAAAGAACATTCTTGAAGTCCCGTCCCCAGCTGAGAATCCTTGTGAACGGCCGAAGAATGAACACTTTGCCAATGAAGTTTTTGTGTTTTCGAATTCTAAGAGCGAGAATGGAGGTCAGTACGCGAATAAAGGCATTGTAATCTTTGCGATCTTTGATCTTTATCACACATTGAATATATGACCAGTTCAAAGCCGTGCTGTAGATGCGAACATGAAATCTCTCAGCTGTGTTTCGAATCAGTTGTTCTAGCCGGAGATTTCCTGGATTGAAAACACCTTTCAAATCGGACTTTAAAATTAAATGGATTGCATGTTTGGTTGAAAGCGCGCGAAGCCCTTTTCGTTTCCCATTAAGCCGAGAGCCGCCGTGTTCTTTTTTAGATTTATTCGATGCTTTGAAGTCAGATTTCTGCATGAGATTCCTCCTCTGCCAGTTCCCGTTGAGTATTCATATCAAAGGTATTTTTCTGATATTTTTGCAGGACTCCCATCTGAGTGTGAATCGCAATAGTACGCGCCTTAATCCCTTCGCCCTCAAGCAATCTCGAGGCGGGCAAAGGAAATTTCTAAAAATAAATAGATCTCTCCCTCTCGGTAAAGCTAGAGAGCGAAATAACCTGTCAACCTAAATTTGTAGTTTGTAGTTAAATTGTTAGTTACATAAATTTCTATTTACAAACCCGACAGACATGTAATGACCCGGACCGGGACAAACGTAACACTTTTCAAATAATTGGGTCATCCCGTGGTTATGACATGGAAAAAAAATGAACCAGTGAATAAAAAAACTTAAATTTATTGCTGCATTGACCGGACGGATTGTTGGCCTCTGCATTATCTAGAATATTAGCAGAAGCACTGGCTACAAGTGGCCATCTATCTTAAAAAAACGGGCCCAGCATTGTTTGAAATTAACCAGTTTTCCATCAGCCCCAAAGGTTTGGGTAACGCCCTTGAGTTTCTCTACTGAGATCCATCCGCGTGTTTGTGAAATCTAGACTACGGAATTTTCAGTTCTCGATAAAATTGAGTTATCCACAAAATACCCACTGATTAAACAAAGATCGCGGGCTTTCGAGCCGAGACTTTCCATTAGGAATTGAGCTTGGGTGGGCCGGAGACCTCGGCTGATAGAATTAGAAGCACCGAACCAGGACTGTGTTGTTCCTCACCCAATCAATTTTGAAAGCGAATGATAGGCAAAAACTAAAGGCCGTCCTTTCTCATGAGTTGATGCACATTAGGGATAATGACTCGCTGTGGATTTTACTGAGTCATCTCAGTCGAAGCTTTCTCTTTTTCAATCCACTTGTTTACTTATTTTTAGCCAAGCACCGAATGGCAACTGAAATGGCTGCTGATGAACTAGCGATTAAGCAATGTGGTATTGCACCGAATAAGCTCCTAAATTCTATCATTGAGATAGCCGAGCAGTGCACTGCCAATCAAAACACTCTTTTCCAATCGAATGCAAGTCGAGGGTTCCGCGAAATCAAAGGACGAATTCAAGCCGTTGCTGATTTGCAAAAAAGAAAAGTTAACTGGGTCTTTCCAGTTTTTTCGGTCTTGTCGCTGGTGGCCTCGGTATCTATCGCGCTGGCCCCGGCAAGAGCTTCGGTGAGTGCAGCCAAAGGATCTGGAAGAGATGAAATTATGTGTTCCCAGATAAAACATGAAAAGATTATTGAAGATTGGCTACGAATAAAACCCTCTCCGAACAAGTGTGAAATGAATTAGAACCTAAACTAAACCCAACTAAACCGAACTCAACTTAAACAATCCGAACAGTCTCAATGAATCACTTCCAGGTGAGATCGGGACTGCTTTGTCTAAAATCGAGGAATTATAAAAAAGTATATCGCAGCTAGTATGGCATCACTGATCATTGTCGGATGTGCAACCAATGAAACAGAGGTCAAAGAGGCAATCCGGAAAAATCCTAAGATGATTTTTGATGTGATTGAAGAAAATCCACAACAGTTTATTGAAGTCGTCAATCGTGCGGTTCAAAGAGTCCAGCAACAGCAATACGAAAAACAAGTTTCAGACTTAAAAACGGATCAGGAGAAGGATTTGAGAAATCCAAAACTGCCAAAGCTTGCCGAAGATCGCCGTCTGATTAGCACCTCCGATGAGAAAATCGTTATCGTCGAATATGCTGATTTTCAATGCCCAGCCTGCAAAATGGCTTTTGAATCGTTAAACCAATTTAAACAAAAGCATAAGGGCAAAATCCAATTTTATTACAAACATATGCCACTGGATTTTCACAAGATGGCCTATCCAGCGGCGAGCTATTTCGAAGCGGTTAAAATACAAGGTAAAGAAAAAGCTAAGAAATTCTTTGATTTTGTGTTTCTGAATCAACAACAAATGAGCGATGAATCCTTTCTGATCAAAGCAGCACAAACTGTCGGAGCGGACCT
>JAYTZS010000220.1:0-4205 GCA_043741885.1 Bdellovibrio sp.
GATGCCAAACAATTAATTAAAGCGATTCCATAATTATAACTTATTTTTCTTATCTGCCTAAAAAATTTGGTTACGCACAAAACCGCTTTCAAAACAGGAAGCTGGGTTTGTGAATTATCCAACAGAGTGGTGGCATTGGTCTTATGGGGATAAATACTGGGCCTTTTTGAAAAATACCTATGCGATTTTTTCCTCGCTAGAAGACTTCCCCCAAAATTGACCGAAACCACTTCTCTATGCAGCTTCAAAATTCAGAACTCTTGAGCTATTTGAAGCTGCAAGCTAGTCTCTCCTATTCGTCGATCCGAACACCCTTGAAAGGCAATCAATCCTGAACCGCACTCAAATACTCAGCCGTCTCGTCACGAATCGCTTTCTCGAAAACAGCGGTCAGATCGATTAAAATTGGTCCTACCTGGAAACAACAACCTGCCGCGATTGGTTGCCCTGCTGGTCAATGACAACTAGGCACTCATTGGGTTATGAGAAGGCATGCAGTTAGTCTTAAAAGGTAAAACAGCAATAATTACAGGAGTATCTCGCCGCAAGGGAATAGGCGCAGCAATAGCGAAAGCCTTTGCCGCCCAAGGCGCGAATTTGTTTCTTATTTCTTGGCCGAACTACGACAAAACGATGCCCTGGGGTTATTCCGACAATGAACTTCAAGAAACAGTTGATGAAATTGAATCTCACAACGTCCGATGTGAAACTCTTGAAATTAACCTTTCAGATTCGGAGTCGGCAAATATCATTTTTGAAAAAGCCAAAGATTATTTTGGTTCTATCGAGATTCTCGTCAATAACGCCGTTGTAGACGTTGAAGCCGATATATATTCCATCACCGAAAAGACTCTGCATCAGCATTTTAGCGTCAATGTAAATGTGAATGTCTTTCTAAGTGCCGAGTTCATCAGGCGCTTTCAAAGTTCGCGAGGTGGAAGGATTATTAATTTAACTTCGGGGCAAGCCCTGGCACCCATGCCTCGCAGTTTACCTTATGCGATGTCCAAAGCTGCCATCGAAGCACTGACCTTGAGTTTAAGCGCTACTGCTGGGGCTATTGGAATAACCGTAAACGCAGTAGACCCTGGTCCTACTGATACAGGTTGGATGAGCGAAAAGTTACGAGATGATCTCGCCGCACGCTCACCCTTTAAGCGCGTCGGATTACCAACTGATGTAGCCAGTCTCGCTGTCTTCCTGGCTTCTGATCAAAGCGCATGGATCACGGGTCAGGTTTTGAGATCCCGGGGCGGATTATAACCGCACCCAAAGCGTTTGCTATCTGGACAGTTCATTGTCGTTTTGCTAAGTCTTTCCAAAGGAGATTCTAATAATGAATACATTAATTTTGATGGCATTACTTTTTGCACTTACGGCCTGTTCAACATGGAGTAAAGATCGAGTTCAAAATAGTGATGGCAAAAACAATCTGATAATTTCAAATGATACTAATTGCAAACCGCTTCAAGATTCCTACACTAAATTTATAAATGAACTAGTAAGCCTAGATGCCAAAATCGCGTCCAAAGCTGCATTGTGTTCAGTCAATGGGCCTAGAAACGAAGTGATGCGCGAAATGTCTACAAATATTCGAGCACTAAAAGAGGCTAACAAAACCATCATACAAAGTATTAAAGAAGATAAGGATTTCTCTTCTTTCGATAGTTGCTTTCAGACACTATCGGCATCAGGATTTGCATTTCAAAAATATGGTCATACTGCCTATAGCTATGCTGCCTTTATAGCTAATTGTACTTCTGAAGGAAAAGAAGCCTTTAGAAATGCTAAAGACCCCAGTGAGTTTTCAACTAAATTAGAAGAGCTTGTTTCGGATCTTAAGTTTTAATCAAAAACCCTTCGATCTGAAAATTTTAAGCTACAAGTAAAGCCGCTGTAAAAAGCGGTTTTACTTTGGTCCCCAGCTCGTACCTGGGTAGCACAGTGGCCAGCAAAGCTCCTCACGGCCCCGAAAACCGCTTAAACAAATATACGCCGACAGGGCAAGACGATTCCCTTTTATTCACCCTGGCGGAGAGGGCTAAACCCCTCTAAGCTGCTGAAATTACTCAGCCTCTTTTTTGTACCCTACCAAACCCTACCAGCAGCTATTCAGTTTATTTACCGTCGAACATAATTAACTTCGTCGATGGCTATCAAGCCGGATCACTTCTGACTCACTAAAGGACGGAATATCATATCCAAGACTGTTTGTAGCACCCTGCAAATCTATCCCAGCTCTTCGATTATAGCCGTCTGTCGTATCCGAATCACTGTGTCCTACAATCGCCATTGGGGACAAGGTGAAGAAATAAAAACCGCCGCTTTTGTTGCGGCGATTGGCGTAGCTTAAAATTTTCAGAATGAAGTGGTTTTGTATGCCTGATATTAACGGCAATTAATTTCAAAACCTAACTGCTGTGCGACAAAGGGAAGAATTTTGGGATCGTTTGCGCCCATGGCACATAAATACTGCGTTGCTTTTGCTCGCTCTATATCTGATTGACTTCCTTTGGCTATGAAACCAAGTGTGGCAACAAAACTACCAAGTTCATTTTGTTTTGGTGTCAGTGCCTGGTAAACGTTCCATCCAGCTACAACTTGCCATGGATTTAAAAGCTGGGAATTGAGGTAAATCCAATCCGCTGCGCCAGCGCTCCACATAAGGCATTCAGGGATTTTCTTTGACCATGATTTCCCGTCAAAAAGCGGATTGATGTCTAAATCCCCACAGAATGGAATTTCATTATTTTTGAACTGTATTTCATTATAGATTGCTTGAAACCTTTTTCGATCAATCGGCCCAAGACGATCAAATTTTGAAATTAAATTAAATGGAGGATAGCCCATAACAGTTTCTGGATCTAATGCTGTTTGATTAGAATAGGCCCCCGCAAAATTGTGATTCCACCCAAAGAAATGTCCCATCTCATGAAGAAGTAACCACTTCACAAGCGGAAAAGACTCACGTCTCCAAATTTGAGAATACTTGGCAAATTGAGTAAACCCCAAAGCGACCTCTGGTAGACCTTTTGGGTTTTCAACTAAAGCAAGCTCCGCTATTGTTCCGTCGCGTACCGATGTCTCATTAGCATCATTGAAAAGATAAATGATTCCGCCAATGACCGTCCCAGTTCCGGGGTCTGCGGCCTGCTCTGTAGTTCCGTGAAAGCTAGTCCAGGTAAATCGCTCGCCGCCCTTCCACTGAATGCATAGAATCTGATCTGAAATACAATCGACAGGATTTAAAATCTGTTTACCCGAAAATACAAAGTATGATTGGCCCAAGAGGCTATTCCATTCATCAAGTACCCCACGCAATGTCTTAATATAAATTTCTGGAAATTCTAAATTGACGATGACTTTGCGGCGATTCCCTCGAATGTCATGATTCAACAAGTAACGAGGTCCAGGAAAGGGTTTAATTTCTAGATTGAACAATGCTTTCATAGATTCATCGGCAATTAGATTGCCACCATTCGGAGTAACACTGAAACCATCCGCATTGTCCTTGTTGACTAAGAATTGAGTGTTTGGCTCACCGGTAGTTCTGAGTAAAATTAATTTGAACTTTCTTTCAGTGAAATCAAAAACAATCCTGTTTTCACCAGCTTCTAGGATTTTAAAAACTTGGCTGCCACTACGTGAGTTTCGCACAAAGGGTTCCAGCAAGAGGGGCTCCGATAATTTGCTTGACGTGAAAGTCCAATCAATAGTTCCGCCTTGTTTGCTATCGGCAGGGTTCTTAGAAATTAACTTAAAACTGAGAGGTATTTTTTCATTCAAAAAATCGCCGTCAGCGGAATGACTTATCTCCCAACGTTTCACTACGATGGCCGAGATTTCTAGACTAGAATCATCATAAGAAATTGAAGTGATCTTTTGCCATTTCGATAGGACTGATTTGACTTCGGATGGCCAGTCTGCGGAAGCATAGGCCCTCAACTGAAAAAGAAAAAGACAGAGGGACAATAATCGTAAAAAAAACATGTCATCACCGTCTTTTAAGCAAGTTCTATTAGAACAAGGTTCTGTCTGGCATTCATTAAGCGTATTCATAGACTAAATATGCAAAACAGAGTCTCGAGATGAGTTGTTTTAAAACCCAATGAATCTGGGGTCCCGATCGGTCTGACTTTCGATAGCCTTTTGAAGCTTCAATAGATTTGATCTGACGGCGAATAAGCTAAACCCTGTTAAGAAAT
>JAYTZS010000221.1:0-4199 GCA_043741885.1 Bdellovibrio sp.
CAGCTTTAGGCGAGCTCGGCCTAGACTTTCGTCCGCACATCGTAAAAGAGGCGAAAGAACTGCAAATTTCGGCTTTCGAAGCTCAACTAGAGCTGGCGCAAATAACTGGAAAACCAATTGTTCTTCATTTGGTTCAAGCTTTTCAACAGGCTTGTCAGGTTTTAGATCATTTTGGCGGGCCTCATCTCAAAGGGTTTGTCCATTCGTTCAATGGATCGTCCCCCCAAGCCGAGGCCTATATTCAGCGCGGATTGCTAATCTCAGTTGGAGGACCGGTCGTTCGCCCTGACAATAAAAAATTACATCAAGCCATTCAGATGATTCCACTTGAGAAACTTTTGCTTGAAACAGACTCTCCTGATCAGCCGCCACCACGCCTTCAAGGACAATTGAATTCCCCGGAAACATTGTGGGATGTGGCTGAAATAGTTGGCCAACTGAAGCATCTGCCGGCCGAGGAAGTTCTTGACATCACTAGCCAAAATCTACGAAAACTGCTGGCATGAGCAGCCAGGAAATCAATCCCAATTTTAATTCTGAAACACAGCAAGCACGCGAAAATAATTACGTCCTGCACCGCCGGTTTGATCGCATGGGTCGCCTGATTGGCGACACGGCGATGGAAAAACTTTTTCGCACTCATGTCCTGGTGATTGGGCTTGGTGGAGTTGGATCTTGGGCCGCAGAAAGTTTGGCGCGCAGCGGAGTCGGTCAGTTGACCGTTGTTGATCATGATGAAATTTGCATCACCAATGGAAATCGGCAGCTGCATGCTTTACAAGGATTGGTCGGAAAGAAAAAAGCTTCAATAGTGGCGGAGAGACTGAGAAAAATAAATCCACAAGCACAAGTCCAAGAAATGGTCCTCTTTTACAACGAAGCCAGCTCAGACACAATATTCGCCACCAAACCGGATTTCGTGGTCGACTGTATCGACAATCTCACGGCCAAATCGCATCTCTTGGCAACCTGCAAGAAGCTAAAGATTCCGGTGATCACGTCGGCCGGCGCCGGAGCTCGAATGGATCCCTTGGCAGTGAAGTTGGCGGATCTGGCTGAAACCCACAGTGATCCATTGGCGCATCAGATGCGAAAAATTCTACGCACTCGGCATGAGTTTCCTCGAGAAGGAAAATTTGGCATACCCTGTGTGTTCTCAGATGAAACCCCGATGATGCCGGAAGAATTAAAATACGATCATGGTCAGGGTTTTCAGTGCGTCTGTCCTCAAGGTCAAGACAACCCTCACTCTTGTGATCGGCGAAATATGATTTATGGGACCGCCAGCTTTGTCACTGACAATTTCGGTTTGGTTATGGCGTCTTGGGTGGTTCGACAGGTTGTGCAACCTTGGCTCAAGCAAAAACCGCTTCCAGAGGAAAAGGTGACGGCCTTATGAGTTTGATTCTTTTCTTCGGTTTAGCCATTGTTATTTTTATAGTTGGAGTGACCTATTCGGCCTTGGTGATTCGACATCATTGGAACTTGCACTCGAAGTCCGAAAATAAGTCCAAAAATCCCATTGCAGCTCCCCATGAAAGGGAAGTTTGAAACCTTTGGCTCCTAAAACTCGAAACCTACTCAATACCTGGTCAATCTGACTTTGCAGCTGCGCTTCTAAATATCTCAAAACCTTCAAGTTTCGATTCTCACTTTACCAAGCGCTCAATTGCGCTTAAATTAGCAGCTATGAGAAACTCTCGGCCAACACTTCTGCAGTCTTCTATTCTTCAGCGATTGCCAAAACCAGTTTTGCAAAAGGGAATTTTTGCTTTTGAATGGTTAAGAACTGCAACTTATCTCAGCCAAAATATTTTCCTTTCAACTTTGTTGCAAAGAGAACGAGCGGCAGATCCTCGCTTTGCGGTCAATTTTAAAATGATGCTAAAGGATCTCTCGTCGCTTCTGCGCAAGGATTCAGAAAATATCGTCAATGGAATTTACCCAGCTCAAGTCTTAGCCACTGAGCCGGCCAGCCGATTTCTCAAACGATTTCCAAAAATTCTCATGGATTCGTGGTCGGTGACCAGGCGGCGATTAGAACACCGATCAAACGAATTTGACCAAGAGGCCCGACAGTATTTGCGAGATGTTCCGGATTATTTTCAGCGCAATTTTCATTATCAAACCGGTGGCTATTTAACAGAAAAAAGTGCTGAGCTTTATGAGCACCAGGTGGAGATTTTATTTTCCGGCGCTGCGGATGCCATGCGAAGGTTGATTTTGCCGCAACTGAAGACTTGTTTTCCCCACACCGAAGGGGACGGATTGCACTTTCTGGAAGTCGCAGGCGGTACGGGCCGCTTGACTCAGTTTGTGAAATTGACCTTTCCCAAAGCTAAAATCACTTTGATGGATCTTTCGCATCCTTATCTGAAAAAAGCTCAAGAAAATTTGAAGAGCTTCTCCAAAATTAATTATGTCCAGGGGGATTCTGCGGCTCTTCCTTTCTTAGACCAGCAATTCGATGCCGTCCTGTCTTGTTTTCTGTTTCACGAGCTGCCGCTGACCGAAAGGCAAAAAACGCTCAAAGAAACATGTCGAGTGTTGAAGCCAGGCGGATTTGCTGGATTGGTCGATTCGATTCAGCTCGAAGACACTCAAGACTTTCAGTGGGCCCTCAAACAGTTTCCAGTGGATTTCCACGAACCGTTCTATAGAAACTATATTCAAAATCCAATGGAAGGTCTTTTGCAACACACAGGATTTGAAAGCATTCAGACCGAGCTTGGCTTTTTTTCCAAAGCAGTCGGGGCCCGAAAGCCTAGCCTGACAACGGTGACAGAACAGTAGCATTTGAAATCAGTTAAAAGGAAATCAGTTAAAAGTCAGGTTCAGAAGAACGATAATTTTCTTGCAAAACTCGGAGCTGGTCTCTAACTTAAGGCGCACAATCATATGCCATAGACGAGGCTCTCGTCTGCTCAAATCACGAAGGAAAGAAATGAACACAAACGGAGTCATTTCAAAGTTTATTGATCATCACTATCGCCATTTTAATGCTGCTGCTTTGAAAGATGCAGCCATCGGTTATCGCACATTTTTGGACAAGGGTGGGAAAATGCTGGTCACTTTGGCCGGCGCCATGAGCTCAGCCGAGCTCGGTCTGTCTTTGGCAGAGATGATTCGACAAGACAAAGTTCATGCGATTTCATGCACTGGAGCCAACCTAGAAGAAGACGTTTACAATTTGGTCGCCCACTCTCATTACGAGCGAATTCCTCACTACCGTGATCTGACTCCGCAAGATGAGCAAAAGCTGCTTGAACGTCACCTGAATCGAGTCACCGACACTTGCATTCCAGAAGAAGAAGCAATTCGGCGAATCGAAAAAGCAATTATGGATGTTTGGCAAGACGCTGAAAAAAAAGGCGAAGCGTATTTGCCGCATGAATATTTTTACAAAATTTTGCTTAATAGCTCGATGAAGCAGTATTACGAAATTGATCCGAAAAATTCTTGGCTTTTGGCAGCAGCTGAAAAGAATCTGCCAATGGTAGTTCCGGGCTGGGAAGATTCAACCACTGGAAATATTTTTGCTGGAGCGCTGATTAAAGGCCAAATCAAAAAAGCGACAACCATGAAATCAGGCATCCAGTATATGACCTCTTGGGCTGAGTGGTACATGGGGGCTTCAAAGAAAAACGACATTGGATTTTTCCAAATCGGTGGCGGGATCGCCGGAGATTTCCCAATTTGTGTTGTTCCAATGTTGCATCAAGATCTGGGTTACACAGACGTAAAATGCTGGAAATTCTTTTGCCAGATTTCGGATTCAACGACCTCATTTGGATCTTATTCGGGAGCTGTACCCAACGAGAAAATCACTTGGGGCAAACTCGAAATTGATACTCCAAAATTTATTATCGAATCGGATGCGACAATCGTCGCTCCGTTGATGTTCGCTTACATTTTGGGTTGGTAAAATTCTCCGGCGTTTCTGAAGGAGGCATCGTGGTTGAAATCAATGGAATCTATCAAGGACAAAAACATTGCGATCTCACTCATAGGCCTTCCGGTGCAGTGATTAGCACGGATGCACCAAAGGACAACAATGGACGGGGAGAGACCTTCTCTCCCACGGACCTGGTCGCCGCAGCACTTGGAGCTTGCATGCTGACGGTGATGGCCATAGCTGCTGAGAAAGATGGCTTGGATTTGCAAGGATCCACTTACCAAGTCACAAAAGAAATGAGTGC
>JAYTZS010000222.1:0-4192 GCA_043741885.1 Bdellovibrio sp.
TCGAAAACCGTAATGTCCAAGGATTTGAACGGGTGTCTTAAAAAAGTCTGGTCTGAGGCGCAATTCGGACTGATCTTGAAAGAATCTGTGGACATTTCAATGCCGGTCAGCTTCCGCTAGAGGATTGAAGCGCTCGTTTGAAATAGTAATGATGCTCATGTTTTTGAAGCGTTATTTTTTTTGACATCGATTTTCATTTCGACCTCCTTTTTTTCGGCTCTCGGCTGTCAATAAGTTCATCAGCTCGGCTCTCCGGGAAGTAGGGTCAAAGACCACTTTTAATTCTTATAGTCGTGGAAATCACAGCAAATAGAAAATTATGGCGCTGTCTCATGCGAACGTCCATGCGCCGTCATTGGCATTGATCTAGCACTCATATAGTAAAAACCAGCGACTCTGCAACGTCGCCAGCATCAACCCAGCAAAGGAAGTAACCCAATGTCGACATTTCCTTCCTTGTCTACATTGACAGTCCTCTTTCTGATTTTCGTGGGACCCCTCGCCAAGGCCGCTCCAGCCTGTGTAAGTGTGCACAGCGGAGTCATCGTTAATCCTTCTGGAGACAGAGTGATCAAAAAGCTTCTTAGAGATGTGGAGCCCTTGGGTCGAGAAATCTCAAGCAATTTAATGTCGGCCCTTTCCTCAATTCAACCTTTTTCCGGAAAGCTAAAAGCGGCCTATCAACTTCTCTCCTTGGAAACTGAGCGAATATCAAGAATTAGCCTAACCAAGACGACCCTCACCGAAGACGAACTTAGTTATATTTTAGGGCATGTTAAAAATGGTTCCGAATATATTCGTAAGGCCAGCCCAAAAGATGTCGAACGCTATTTTCTCAATGAGCTCAAAAGATTTATCCAACGAGTCGAGTTTGAATTGGCCCGAGCGACAGTTTTTGAATTGGTATCAGCTAATAAAGTTCCTAAGAAAATCCTAAGCGAAGATTTTGCCGAAACTCTTGCCGCAGCCCTTATGCGGTACAATGATCTTTCGTTTGCCTATAAATCAGAAATTCCTGTGGCCCTCAAAAATTATAAGACTTTTTAAAAAACAAATCTCGAGTATTTATCAGGCATTTGATTTACCCAACAAAAATCCTTACCTCCAAGGAGATAAGCTGCAAGGGTATCAAACGGACATCTTGGAACAGGGTGGCTTTACTTCTGAAGAGGCTAAGGAAATATCCATGGCCTTTTTAGATAAGTTCAATGCAGCTTCGAGGTGCTGTTTAGGGGCCTGCGGTAGTTGCATAAATAATCGAGGCTTAAGAATTCAATACGACTGGGAGAATTTTAATAGGCAGTAAGAATGGAAATTCTATTTTAAATGGTCTATCCCAGGCATTTGTCGCCCAGCACACAATTCTCGGTTTCCATGATTGATCAGGTAGCCTCTGTTGTATTTATATATTAAAATAAAATATTGATTAGAGCTGTGGGTGTTTCACGGCGTCTTTTTTCCCGCGTGTCGCGGAAACGCGATGCAGTCCGATCCATTTGCAAATCCCTTTTTAATACAGTCTAATTTAATTCCACGAAGCGACTATCGTGTTGCTTCACATATTTAAAAGGAAAACCCTATGACAATGTTGAAAGTCGGAACTGAAAATAAAAACGATATTTTATTGAACTATCATGATTATGGAACTGGCAAGCCTGTCGTTCTGATTCACGGATGGCCACTGAGTGCTAGGTCTTGGGAAAATCAAATTCCCAAATTGGTTGAAGCTGGCTGCCGGGTGGTTGCCTATGACCGACGGGGATTTGGTGACTCGACTCAAACTTGGGAAGGTTACAATTACGACACTTTCGCATCGGACTTGAATGCATTGATGACTCACTTAGATCTGAAGGATGCGACATTGGTTGGCTTTTCAATGGGTGGTGGCGAAGTGGTTCGCTACATTAGCAAGTATGGAACAACACGAGTGGCAAAGGCCGTTCTGGCTGCTGCTGTTCCACCGTTTCTCTACAAATCAAAAGAAAACCCAGAAGGCGCCCTGGACGACGCGACGATTGCGTCTTTCGAACAAGCTGTGAGGAGTGACCGACCGGCATTTTTGGATTCTTTCGTCGGCAACTTTTTCTCAGCTGGAAAAAATCATGATTTGGTCAGTGAAGCTCAACGTCGATACAATCGAAACATCGCTGAAATGGCTTCACCCAAGGGCACTGAGGATTGCATTGCCGCTTTCGGCCGAACTGATTTCCGAGGGGACTTAGCAAAAATGACAATTCCAACTTTGATTATTCACGGAGATCAAGATGGCATTGTTCCTTTTGAAAACAGCGGAAAGCGGGCTCACCAGGCAATTGCAGGTAGCGAGATGGTTTTGATCAAAGGCGCTCCCCATGGGCTGAACGTGACCCACAAGGATGAGTTCAACAAAGCTCTGATTAATTTTATAAAAAAATAAAAACTTCGGTGGTTAGTCGCGCCGGGGGAGAAATCCGGTGCGGCTTTTGCTTATCGAATACCATTTTTGAATCTCCTCGGGCATTTGCGGAGATTCAAGAGAGTGGCCTAAGCTTGCGAATACATGAACTGCGTTTTCCTACGACGCATCTTTTTTCTTAATAGTGAGCTCAAGGCCAACCGCTTCTAAAAGCTTATTTACATTTTTAAACGACGGATTTCCTTCAGTTGAAAGCATTTTGTAGAGGGCTTGTCTTGCGATTCCACTTTCTTCGGCAACTCGGGTGGCTCCGTGAGCTTTGATTACTTTCGCTAGAGCCTCGCTTAAAAACTCTTCATCGTCTTCCGCAATAGCCGCGGCCAAAAAATCTGCCGCAAAATCAGAATCAAGTAATTTACGCTCTAGATCATCCTGAAATTTTGTTCCTCGCGCCATTTTCAGCCTCCTTTGGTTTCCATTTTATGAGCGGCCCAGTATTTTTTTGCTATCTCAATATCTTTAGACTGACTGGATTTGTCGCCGCCCACCAGAAGTAAGATAATATCGTTCCCATCAAGTCCATAATAAATTCGGTAGCCCGGCCCAACATCGATTCGAAGTTCTGAAACACTTTGGCCTACGGGACGATGATCGCCAAAATTCCCACTTTCAGCCCTGGTTATACGAGTAAAAATTCGAGATTGACCAACACGATCCTTCAATGAATCTAGCCACTCCCGAGCGGGCTCTTTTACACTCTGAGAATCTTTGTAATAGGTAGCTGTCCGTCGTTGTGTCATCTGAAAAACAGTGTCTCATATAGGAGACACATTGTCAACCATAGGTGACGGCAGAAATGATAGTGTTTCGGGTGTATTAGGTGTTGAAATAAGGGTGGGGGTTTTGCGCATTCATCCTCGGCAGTGTTTTATTCTTTGCACTCATAAGTCAAATCGATTTGAGTTCCCTCGAGCAATTCAGACTTAAAGCGTAGAATATTTTTATCTAAGTGGAAATTAGTTATTGGAATATGATTGATTGCCACGAAAAGGGTGTCTTTCACTGGCTCACATTGCAAGGACAGCTGACCGAGTGAATTGACCACTTTGTCTTTGAAAGTATTCAGACTGGCGCTGTAGTCAGTATCACAAATGCTTCCAACACCACCGTCCGTCAGATTGGACATTTCCAAATAATTGTAGGCGGGGTGGCTTGGACCATTGTCAGCGTCTTGCAATTGCTCGCAGCGTTTATCGTTCGGCTTTACAATGATCGAATTGAATGTGAAGCGAACGGCTGCCCCAAAAGATTGATGGGCTTGTGCAAGCACGCTAGCTGGCAAGTCCTCGGGTTCCAGAGCTTTCAAGCTGCCTGCACCGTCCGTTGGTTTGACTTTGCTATTATCTCCGCCGACTGAGCGCTCATCTTCGTCCGAAATAGCGATCACTGAAACGGCGGCGCCTGCACGATAGCAAGGACCTGCATTTCTAAAGCTGACCAAGGTTGAATTCAAAGCTCTTTCATCTCCTGAATCTGGCTCACCAATTATCACTCGATCAATCGTCGATGTGAAAACTGTGCTGAGGTTTGGAGTTCCCTTGGCGAGCACAAAATTTGGAGTTCCTGTTGAAGGTATATATTCATTCCAAGGCAAGTAATTTCCAAAGCTGGAAGCTCGAGTCGTCGTCACACACATTTGCCAGTCGATCTGGCTGAGCTCCAAAAAAGCTATAAAAGTTGACATTCTCGCGGACAACTTTTTTAAATCCGGAAGCATCGAATTCGAATCATCAAGCA
>JAYTZS010000223.1:0-4186 GCA_043741885.1 Bdellovibrio sp.
TTTTTAACAACCAGCTCTTTTTTAGCAATCAGCTTTTCTTTGGCAGGAGGCATTTCTTTTACCGCGGGAGCCTTTTTCGCTGTGGCTGCTTTTTTTACCGGCTTAGCTGGAGTTTTCGCTTTTTCTTTACTGGAAATTTTCGCTGCAGGCTTTGTCGTTTTCTTCGCAGTTTTGGCCATAAAAAGGAAACCTCCGGACAAGTTAATAACAAAAATCAATTTATTTGCTTCTGATATACAACTTGGCTTAACTAAGACACAAATTCTACGTTCATTTCTTTTGCGGAGCAGCAGATGGCATCCAAATTTCAAGTTTCCACCTCTCAAATCAACCAAATCTCTGACAATCCTGCTTACGCTTCCTTTATCAAGATTCTGAAAAGATCGGATTCGGCAGTTTGTGAAAAAGTCTGTGAGCCGGGGTCAGCTGATTCGAAAAGCCTGTGTTTCGTCTCAACCGAAGCCCAGCTCCAGGCAGCACTTTCAGCCAAGGTCTCTGCGCTGGTCTTTCTCAATCAATTGAAATATGAGGTCGATGCTCAAAGCTCCCCCCCGGCCGTGTACTCGGCAGCAAGCATTTCTGCGGCCATGGCGTTGATTCTTCCGCTCTTCGATCATAAAAAATCGTTGTTCCCTCCAGGCATTCACCCAAGTGCTTCGGTCGACCCGACGGCTATTCTGGGCAAAGATGTGCATATAGGGGCTTGTGCGGTCATCGGTCCACTTGCTCAAATTGGTGACGGGTCGGTCATTGCAGCACAATCGATCGTCGAGCAGTCGGCTCAAGTCGGAGTCCACACAATTCTTCACTCGCAGGTATTTATCGGCGCCCGTTGTCAGGTTGGTGACCGTTGCGAAATCCATCCTCACACAACAATCGGAGCCGATGGTTTCGGATATGTTCTCAGTCCCGACGGCAAGCGAAATAAAATTCCTCAATTGGGAATCGCCATTCTTGAAAACGATGTGGAGATTGGAGCTCAATGTGCCGTCGACCGGGCGACCCTTGGAGAAACCCGAATCGGTCAAGGGTCCAAATTCGATAACTTTTGTCACGTTGGTCACAATTGCAAAATTGGAAAAAACAATGTTTTCGCTGCTGGTTTTGCTATCGCTGGATCCAGTGAAGTTGGAGACAATTGCACGATCGCAGGCGGAGTGCTCGTCTCTGATCATGTGAAAATCGGCAACCAGATCGTGCTGGGCGGAAAATCCGGCGTCACGAAAGACATCTCAGGTCCCGCTGCATTTACCGGTTACCCTCTACAGCCGCTCAAAGACGGCCTGAAAACTACTGCCAATTTAATCCATTTAACTGGCATGCGGAAACAGATCGCCCAGATTCGAAGACATCTCGGCCTGACCGATGAAGAAAAATCATGATCAGGTTTGATGCCTATCAAATTTAGAACATTGAATATTTTAAAAACCGGCACTCCAGCGGCCCATTGTACAAAAAGTGCTTACGAGTCGATTTTAATTTGAGGTCCATAATCAGATCTTTGTTTCCAGATAGAATCCAAGCGTCCCAGCCTTTGAATCGATGCTTCAAAGTGAAACCTAAATCTCGGTACACATCTTTCAACATGTCTTCCTCACCCAGCCGCGCTCCATAAGGTGGATTCGTCACGATCAGTCCTTTTTCAACTGGCGGAGCTAAAGTTGCAATCGACTCATGATTGAACTCGACCACATGATCGACTCCCGCTCGCTTGGCGTTGTCTTTGGCCATTTGCAAAACTTTGCGATCAATATCATATCCATAAAGTTTGAAATCCAAATCTCCGAGCTCTTGGTCCGCAGCTTTATCTAAAACTTGACCCCACAAATTCGCGTCAAAGTTTTTCAAATGCATAAAACCAAAATGTCGGCGATTCGAACCTGGTGCCAATTTTAGAGCCATCATTGCAGCTTCAATCAAGATGGTTCCGGATCCACACATCGGGTCGACCAGGGGACTTTTGCGATCCCAGTCAGCCAGCATCACCAAACCTGCAGCTAAATTTTCTTTCATCGGAGCCAATCCCGCCTCTTTACGATAGCCCCTTAAAAATAGAGAATCTCCACTGGTATCTAGCATCACATGGAATTGGTTTTTGATCCCTTTGATATGAATTTTTAGATGAGGGTTGTCCGAGTCCACATCTGGCCTGGCATCAAAGTGCTCACGAAATTGGTCGACAATGGCATCTTTGGCTTTCAAGGCGACGAATCTCTGGTCGCGGAGCGCTCCACAGTCAGAAACGGAAGCATCAATTTTCAAAGTCTGATCAACATCGATGTACTTGGTAAAATCATGTTTTTGAATATTGTGATAGAGCTCTTCAGGATTGTAGGCAGGAAAATCTAAGATGGGTTTTAAAATTCGAGAAGCCAGCCGAGATTGCAAATTGGCTCGGTAGACACCTTCCCAATTGGCTTCAAAGAAAACTCCAGATGACATTTTAACTGTTTTTTCAAAGCCCAATTGAATCAATTCAGCTTCAAGGGCATCGACCAATCCTGTGGCTGTGGAGGCGAGAAATTGAGGCATGAAAAGCTCCTGTCCATTTATGGGTTCACCAGGAGCTTCCGCTTATGTCTCCTGGTATTTCGGGCCGCCCCCGCCTTCGGGAACTGTCCAATCAATATTTTCGAATGGGCATTTGATATCACATGTTTTGCAGTGGATACAATTTGTATAATTCACTTGTAAATCATACTTAGAGCGACCGTCGTCCCACTTCTCACCCGACTTGGCCGGGACCATCTCATAGACTTGAGCCGGGCAAAAAAGATTGCAGGGTGATTTGTATTGCGGCTCACAGACATTTTTACAAATATCATTGTTCTCGATGATCAGATGATTGGGCGAATTCTCGTCATGGCTAGTGCCAGTTAAATAGACCGAACTGAGCTTATCAAAGAACAGCACTCCATCCGGCTTGGGCAGTTGATTTTCAGGTCGCTTTTCACCACCCGGCCCCCACACATCAGCAACTTTCTGAGTCGTAATGGCATCTCGGTGAGTTGTTTGCCGTCCGAACAAGCCACGTCCACCAGTGATCTCTTGAAGAGCGATCAACGGGAGAGAGCGAAACAGGCCTTTGCCCAAGGTGTGATGAAAATTTCTGACCCGGTACAGTTCTTTGGAAACAGAGCTCGCAGCAATTTTCTCGGGATAGCTTTTCAAAGTCGCCTCAGAAAAATCCTGTTTCACAATCGCTTCAACAGCCGTGTCGGCAGCCAGAATTCCTGCTTTCATAGCCATGTGAATGCCTTTCAGCTTTTGCACATCGACCATGGAGGCTGAGTCCCCGACCACCATCCAGCCTTCTCCGGACAATTTTGGCATGGCGTAGAATCCACCGGCCGGTAAAGTTTTGCCTCCATAAGCAATGACTTTTCCGCCTTCAATCATCTGGCTTACAAAGGGATGAGTCTTCAACTTTTGCAGTTCCCGGTGTGGATCCAATAGGGGATCTTTGCTATCCAAATACGCGACGATTCCGATAATGATTTTATCACCCGGAATTGTATAAATGAAAGTTCCACCAATGCTTTTTTTCAAAGGAAATCCAAGAGTGTGTATGACCTTTCCCGGCTTCACTGTTCCGGGCGGCATCTGGATGATTTCTTTGACTCCCTCTTCGAACACTTCAGCATCTCGCCCGGCTCGCAAATTCAATTTTTTGCTCACTTGTTTGAAAAGAGACCCTCTCGTACCTTCGGCAAAAACGACAAGCTTAGATTTCAAAATTAAGCCAGGTTCAAAATTCGCTTTTGGAACTCCGTTTTTATCTCGTCCCTTGTCTCCAGTTCGAATTCCGACAATTTTTTCACCCTCATAGAGAGCTTCGACTGCAGCGAAACCTGGAAAAATATTAATCCCACGAGCCTCGCAGCGAGCGGCTAACCAGCGATTGAATTTAGACAGTGAGAGAATATAATTGCCTTTGTTATGAAATGGCGGAGGCACAATTGGCAGTTTGAATTGCCCTTTGTCGCTCAAATAGTAAACCGCATCTTCAGTGACTTCGGCATCGAGGGGGCAACCCTCTTCTTTGAAATTTGGAATCAGTTCTCGCAAAGCCTCAGTCTTCAGAACAGCTCCAGATAAACTATTGGCTCCGATCTCGGGACCTTTTTCTAGCACCACAATCATTTGCTCAGGAATCATTTCGCCAGAACGTTTTCCCTCGGTGATT
>JAYTZS010000224.1:0-11567 GCA_043741885.1 Bdellovibrio sp.
ACTTCGGTCGCGCCAAACTCGCGCGCGTACAAGTTTTTATGAACAAGGCTATCAACGTTAAACACGAAAATGACTTTTTCAGTACCATATCTAGAAGCGTCTAGATAATTCGTTTTAAGCCAGGTTAATAAAAGACTGCGGGTCGTTTCACGATCAGAAGCGCTTAGGCCCCGATCAATAGCGTATTTTCCAACTTGAAATATATGGTAGCCAAGATCTCGCATTTCCTCGAAAAACAGTATTTGATGCTGATTCTTACGAGCCACTACTTCAGTTGGCGATAGGTAACTCTCGAAGACCGACGCCCCTTTACCCGCTAGCACACGTCCATAATCGGTGCAATCAAGAACACGCATAAATCCAGCGTACGCTTTTTTTGATGAAACAGCAGCATAGCCCATTCTTCCGTCGGTTAAAAATTTCCAGAAATTACGCTGGTCGGAAGCAATTATATTATTGATCTCGTCTTGCGCCGACCGCCGCGTAAAGCTTTCGGTAAATAACTGAAGCCCATGGAAGTAAGATTGGGCCCGATGAGTGGCATTAATCTGATCGGGTGTTGGCACAAACCCCATGTAATCGTCTGGGTACTCGTTCATTCGAACAATTAAATTAGTGCCACTCAGCTGTGACTCTGAGTGACCAGATGACGACCACCGCGTATTTATTAACGTGTTTGTTGTTTCATATCCATGTTGTGACGGATTGAAAACGGCACCCCATAATTGGATACTCTTATCATTTTGAGAATTAAAAAGATTTTGACATAAATTGTTAGCCGATGCCGTCGATGCAGCAAGCCAAATCAAATGAATAAGAATTAACAGCAATCGCCACGTCATATGCAATAATATAGCACATAGTGTACCACTTATGTGTCGACGTTGAAAAGTCTCATGACATGTGAAAAGATGCGAGTTGTGCGTCCTTGTTCTGTTTCAAATTGAGGCTCGATCAATACTTTGATGATCTCCCCCACGATGATGCTGTGAACGGTTTCCGCGTAAGCATTAGGGTCTTCGAGTTTCCAACTGCCGTCGATATTTCCGAAGTGAAGCATTCGTCGGATTCGATTGAGCGCTCGTATTTTTATTTCTTTATAAAATTCGGCCATCTTTTCTGACCGCATCGAGTGGTAGTAAATTCCAAACAGAAGCCCATCTTGGTCACGGTTACGAGAGGCGTAAATAAGATGACGATCCAAAAATTCTTTCAGTTGCATTTTGCCTGTCGAAAATCCTTCGAAACTATCAACTTGATCATTCTTAAATTGCTGAATCCAATGACGGCAACTTTCAATGATGAGGTCATCCAAATCACTAAAATGCCGGTAGATCGCAGGTTGAGAAAGCCCGGCACCCTTCGCGATTTGTTTGAACGTCACGTGATAAAGCCCATGACGTAAAAATAGCTTTGTAGACACCGCAATAATGCGCAATCTTGTCACGTCACCTTTGTATACCTTCAAATAAGACCTCAAATTGAAATAAATATAATTAAAATTTATCTAATAATATCATTATATTATATGAGAAAAGTGAATTTATTTACATAAATGTGAATAGAATTAACTTTTAAATATCTCTTCACTGGGCAATGCGTTATATTCATTCAAAACGGATACACAAAACAAAACATTAAGGAGAATTTATGAAAAAGACTTTTTTAGTTACGATCGCGGGACTCATCTTAGCCCTAACTGGAACGGCACAAGCTTTCGAACGAATCGATTGTAATAGCGATCCTTCGAGCGATAACGTTGCTCTTCCTGCGGGTGTTGAAGCCGATCAAGCAATTCCAGCAAAAACGTTTTCTCTCGTTAAAACGGGACTTGTTAAGGGGCAGGAAACTTACGAACTCACTGACAGCAGATATGGAACAAAACCAGGCGTTTACTTTCTTAAACAAGAAGATCAGAAACTTGTATTCATCTCAGATTCTTATTTCATCGACGACAGGCGACGTACAATATTAATGATGTCCGAAGATTCAGGCGTTAGCTACCAGACCCACGGCGGTGTGTCCGAGTACGGCAATCACGGTTGGAGCGTTACGGTTCAATATAAATGTATTTTGAAGTAGACACTTATTTTTTAATTCGGCTGCCTTCTTAAGGAGTCGAATAAAATACTGCTCACATGACAAGGTCGATAATCAAAACGCTCAGCCTTATTGCCAGCTGGAAGCTAAAGTTGACTGCAATCGACCATGGAAACTTAAACGAAAAAGGTTATCTTTTCACTGATTACGGCATGATTTATTCTCAAACTTTTATGGGGAAACCTGACGGTGCATTGATGATCGCCTTCTACTCTAAAAACGAAGATCTGCCGTCTCTGGGGTATCGTAAAATTTTATCCCAGGTTGTTCGGTCCTGCCGATTGGTGCATGCAATCGGCCTTTGAAATTGAGAGAGCGATTTGGAGAGCCGTGATCGGTTATGATTTGGCTCCAGATAAATGGCGAAACCAGATTAGCATTTACTCATCAAAAAGCTGGTCAATCCAGGTTGATCGAGCTTAGCCACCGACCGGCGCTCTCAAAATCAGTGGTCAAATGTTTACGACTGCGCAAACGCCAAACACCGTAGCGTTCGCTTTCATATTTTTTGCCATGACAGAGGACCAGGGACCCAGCCTTGAGTTCTTCTTGCACTGAGTATTTTGGCAACAAAGCCCAACCAATTCCTTGCAGGCAGATCGTGCGAATTGAAGCAATGTCATTGGCTTGCAATAAAACTTTCACCTGTAGGCCAGCCAGCCCAAGATATTTGTCTGGAGGCATCCGATCGTAAAGCAAGTGGGGGGCTTGCGAGAAATCCTCTTTTTGAAATGAACTTCGGTGCTGAAGGTAAAACTGAGGAGTAGCAACAGTCACAATTTCTTCGTTCAGCAGGGATTTATGGAAAATATCGGGCGAATGGGGACGGCCGCAGTCAAACGCGAGATCAATCCTTCCATCCAACAAAGCTTCTTCCGAGCCAGATTCAAACACTGAAATTGAAATTTCGCGATTTTCAAAGCCATGCTGAAATGTTAAAATGTGAGGTGCAATCACTCTCGTTGAAAACTCTCGATTGGTGCCAATTCGTAAAAGATATTTTCCATTGATGATTGAATTCTGAGAATGAATATAATCACGAGTCGCCTGATTTAAAAATTTTCCAGACTCTGTCAGCTTCCAACGCCCACCAACTTTGATCAAAGTGTCAGTCTTTTCAGAGATCCGCTTCAGGATTTTTGAGAGCACCGTCAGATCGCGACCCAGTTGAAGGCTAAGAAGATCAAGACTGGGATGCATTTCAAAATGACAAAGCACTTCAGCTTCATCTGCACTTAGTAAAGATTTGCTTTGAACATTCATGAACGGACCTCAGAGGCGCTTGTAAACCGAGTTGCATCCAAGTGCAAACGTATTTGATCTATTTGCAATAACTGCAGGCAGTCTTTTCAGCTATAAGGTCGATCATGGACGAGCTTATTTCACACCCCATTTTTAATTCCCATCCCTCATTGAAACAGCAATGGATTACGCTGATCGACCAGCCTACGCCCGTCGCCAGGCTCGAAAGCTTAGGTTCCGAGATTGGTCATGCCAATTTATTTGTGAAAAGAGAAGATTTGACCGCTCTGGGTTACGGCGGAAATAAAGTTCGCAATTTGGAGTTCTTACTGGGGCGAGCTCGGCATCTTGGATACAGCCGAGTAGCTATGGTAGCTCCCATGGGATCTAATTTCGTAGCGGCGGCTGCCAGTCAGGCCGCACGAATCGGGATGAACTCTGAATTCTTCCATTTTGTGCCAGCGCAAAATCGACAAATTCAACAGCACGCAAGGTTCACTCAATCAACCGGCGCCCATTTGCATATCAACGGCGGAGCAATTGTTCCTGCGATCGTGAAATCTTCCTTAGGATTGAGCCTCAGACTGAGTCAAAATTTCAGGACGCTTGAAAAAACATTCCACCTTCCCATGGGAGGCTCGGACCCGATCGGAAGCTTAGGGCATGTCAATGCAGCTTTGGAACTGGCAATGCAAATTCGCCAGGGAGATATTCCCCCAATCGATCACTTAGTGGTCGGAGTAGGGACTTGTGGAACGATGGCCGGCTTGCTGGTTGGCTTGCGTATGGCAAACTTGCCGATAAATTTGATCGGAGTCAGATGCGTCGATAGAATTCTCTGCAACGAAAAACGAATTGCAAGGCTAGCGAATCAAATAGCTAAGAGCTTGCGACTCAACTTTTCATTCTCTTCTTCGGAAATCAATCTCAGGGATTGTACCGCCTATGATGGAGCGGGAGGGCCGTCAGCTGTCCATTATGGAAAACAACTGCCTCAAGCCGAAGACCTGATTTCGCAAATGCAGAAGACAGAGCAAATAACTTTGGACACAACCTACACCACCAAAGTAGTTCATTATTTAACGAACTGGATAAAAAATGAGCCTTTTCAAACTCGGAGAAAAAATATTCTGTACTGGCATACGTTCAGTCCCACAGCGATGACCTTTATGGAAGCTTCGCCATTGTCTGCGGCCTCAACTAGATAGTATTTTTTTGGATGTTTAGGTCGATCTGGAAACTAGACTTGTGGCTAAACTGCTAGGCCAATTTTCCCTGGAGATTTGGAGAAGGTTTGTTGATTGCGTGAAATTCGACTTCGATTGGTGACCAGAACCAAAAATTCCAGTAAGCTAGGGCCATGTCGATCAATTCAGAAAAAGATTTAGACGGACTTCGCAAAGTCGGCCAGATCGTGGCTCGATGTCTTCGCTATATGCAATCGAAGCTCGAACCAGGGATTACCACAGCGGAACTAGATGATCTCGGTGGGCGATTTCTTGAAATACACGGCGCCAAATCAGCGCCGAGACTCACCTATAATTTCCCAGGAAATACCTGCATCAGTGTGAATGAAGAGGCCGCTCACGGCATTCCGGGTTCAAGACTTCTCCAGGCTGGAGATCTTGTGAACATTGATGTCTCGGCTGAATTGGAAGGCTACTTTGCTGATACTGGTGGGTCGGCTGTCATTCCGCCAGAATCAAAGCTTCATCTTCATATTTGTGCCGTTGCGAGACAGGCCCTTGAAAACGCGATGCTCGAAGCGCGTTCTGGCGCAAAGCTCAACCGGATCGGCCATGCCATTGAGACTGAAGCCATTCGAAATGGATTTACTGTGATTGAAAATCTTAGAAGCCATGGTGTCGGCCGTGCGCTTCATGAATCGCCCAAGTTCATTGCTGGCTATTATGACAAGCGCGACAAACGGATCTTGCGAGAAAATCAGGTGATTACCATAGAGCCATTCATTTCTTCGGGGGCTAGAGAAGTCTTCGAAAATGGCGATGGTTGGACGTTGGTTACAAATCCTGGAATCTTTACTGCACAATACGAACACACCATTGTGATCACCAAAGGCAAACCGCTGATCATGACTTTACCGGGCTAACGCGAAGCCTGGAGAAGATAGCACCGGCTTGGTGACTGGTGCTGCAAACGGATTTATGTTCACCCTATGGCTCAAGTAAAAAATCCCTTTGTCGAACAGGAAGAGGCGAAGCGGTACAACCGTTATCGCCCAGTCTACCACCATCTGCTAGCTGAAAAGCTGAGCCAGTTCTTTGGAAAAAAAATATCAAAGACTCTGGATGTCGCTTGCGGGACAGGCCACTCAACAAAGGCATTAGCTGAGATTAGTGATTCTATTATCGGCGGTGATCTCTCGGAAGCCATGTTAAGCGAAGCGCGAAAAAATTCTAATATTCAGTTTGTTCTCGGCAACGCCGAAGAGTTGCCTTTTGCGGATAATGACTTTGATTACCTCAACATCTCAATGGCCTTCCAATGGTTGAATCAACCTTTGTTTATGAAAGAAGCAAAGCGAGTTTTGAAAGACCAGGGGGTTCTCGGAATTGATTGCTATGGATTTACTGGAAAGATGATTGGAGAGGAGAATTTTCTAGAAAACTACAAAGCCTTTGACCAGCAATATATGAAGCCTGTGCCGCGAAATAAAAATTATCCGGACGAAGCCGATTCGAAGAATGCGGGCTTCGAGAAAATTCAGACATTCACATATGATCATCAGATTTTGATGAACAAACATCAATTTATCAATTACCTCATGACACGAAGTAATTTTTTAGAACTGCCGGCCGATCACAGAGAATCCGTAGAAAACCGTTTGTTAGAGTTTTATGACGATTCGTTTCGTCAAGATCGGAACATGTTGTTTCGAGGAACAGTTCAACTTTTTAAACCTATCTTCACAAGTCGCGAGCTTATTGAGTGCGATATTGAGGTGGGTGGTGCCAAATCTGCAGGTCTAGTTATTGCCCAAACTGAACCAGGTGCCACAGGCCCCTAGGGAAATGCCAAAACTAAGCAAATTTATTCATATGTATACACTGTGATCATTTCAATCAACTATGGTCAGGCACATTCAAGAAGCGCTGAATAGACTAGGTATCAAGAACTAAGAGCACCAGCTTAAGATTTTTGTTACCGCCATGACTTTCGAAGTAATTTGATAGTTTGTGAATCCTGATTCACGAAAAAAGGAATCTGGGACCAATGACAAAAAGAAAAATCAGCCTGCAAAGTAATTTGAAGAAAAACAAAAAAATAAAAAGTACGACGACGATCGCAAAGGGAATGGGCTCGCTGGAAAAATTTCGTCGAATGGCGACGGTGATTCAGGACTCCAATGATGCGATTACTTTCCAAGATTTAGAAGGGAATATCTTAGCTTGGAATCAAGGGGCTGAAATTATTTATGGATATTCTCAAGCTGAAGCTTTGAGCATGAATATCGTCGATACCGTGCCGACCGAATACCAAGAAGAAGCTCGCGAATTTCTAGCTTCGCTGAAGCGGGGAGAATTGGTTTCTACTTTGGAAACCAAACGAAAAACCAAAGATGGCCGAATCGTCGATGTCTGGTTAACCAACACAAAGCTAACAGATGACAAAGGAAATTTAACTGGAATTGCCACGACTGAACGAGATATCACCGAGCAAACAAAGACCTTAGAGAAATTTCGTCGGATGGCGACCGTGATTCAGGACTCAAATGACGCAATTACATTCCAAGATTTAGATGGAAATATTCTAGCTTGGAACCGTGGCGCTGAACAAATTTACGGTTACTCAGAAGCTGAGGCATTGACTAAGAATATTGTTGATACCGTGCCGATTGAATATCAAAAAGAAGCACTTGGGTTTTTGGCGTCGTTAAAGCGTGGGGAGCTGGTTCCCACTTTGGAAACCAAACGAAAAACCAAAGATGGACGAATTGTCGATGTTTGGTTAACCAATACAAAGCTCACGGATGACAAAGGAAATTTGACTGGAATTGCCACGACAGAACGAGATATATCTGAAAGAAAACAATCCGAAGCTACCTTGCGAGAAAAATTTCGTGAGCTAGAGTATCTTCGTGAAGGTCAAATTGCCTTGTCAGAGAGAATGCGCGGAGAGCAGATCATTTCGCGACTTGGTCAAAGTATTCTCAGCCATTTGGTGCCTTTTACAAATGCCCAAATTGGCGCTTTTTACCTAGTAACTGATGAGAAAAAACTTCAGATGGTGAGCGGGTATGCTCTTTCAAAGAACCAACCCTCCGACAGGTTGATCAATTTCGGTGAAGGCTTGGTCGGTCAAGTCGCCCTTGAAAAACTGTCTTTGCTTCTGGAAGACGTGCCTCCTAGTTATTTCAATAAAATTGAAAGTGCCTTGGGCGAAATGGTGCCCAGGTCTTTGTTGATCTGTCCGATTTTGTACGAAAATGAAGTGATTGGGGTTATCGAGCTGGGATCCTTTCGATCGTTTACAGAGCATCAAAGGGCCTTCCTAAGTCACGTTTCCGAAAATATTGGAATTGCGATTAATACTTCGGATGTTCGAAAAAAAGTGCAGAAACAAAATGAAGCTTTAAACAAAGCTCAAATTCTCCTCGAAGAAAAAGCAAATGAAATTCAGAGAGCCAGTCAATACAAGACCGAGTTTTTAGCGAATATGTCGCACGAGTTACGAACTCCGCTGAATAGCTCCTTAATTCTTGCAAAGTTATTGATGGACAATTCGAAGCAGAATTTGACAGAAGAGCAAACTCAATATGCGACGTCTATTTATTCTTCAAGTAAGGATTTGCTAAATTTGATCAACGATATCTTAGATCTTTCCAAGGTGGAAGCCGGAAAACTGGATATCCGAGTTGAAAACGTTATGTTTTTGAATGTTATTGAAGGAATCAAACAAACTTTTCAAACGACCGCTCAAGAAAAGAAATTAATTTTCGAGGTAAAGCAAGACGTAGGCATGCCTCAGTCATTTCTGACTGATCGCCAGCGCCTCGATCAGATTTTGAAAAATCTGATTTCGAATGCATTGAAATTTACCGAATCGGGGTCGGTCAAAATTAGATTGTATGGCACTGAAAATCGAGCCATAGCATTCGAAGTGGCAGACACAGGAATTGGAATTCCTAAGGAGCAGCAGTCAATTATCTTTGAAGCCTTCCGGCAAGCCGACGGAACAACCAATCGAAAGTATGGAGGTACCGGTCTCGGGCTATCCATTTCTAGAGATTTAGCAAAGCTTTTACATGGAAGCATCGAAGTGGAAAGCGCTGCAGGTCGTGGAAGTCGCTTTACCCTGACCTTGCCATCTACCCTGGAAAAATCCGTCCTGGTCCCGCCACTGTCTGAAGAGCCTCATCATAAAAAAGAGGCGATTCATCATACCACTCATAAACCCCTAGAGAAATTCTCGGCTCTGCCGTTTGAAGATGATCGCGGAAAAATTGGCTTGGACGACAAAACATTTCTGGTCATTGAAGATGACTTTAAATTTGCAAAGATCATTTTCGATCTGGCGCATGAACTCAATTTTAAGTGCCTCATTGCCCAAGGTGCCGACGACGGCCTGAAGATGGCTCTAGAATACAATCCGGATGCCCTATTTCTCGATGTGATACTGCCAGATCATCTTGGACTTATCGTGCTTGATCGGCTGAAGCAAAATCTCAAGGGACGACACATTCCCATCATAGTTATGTCTTCAGAAGACTTTAAAAAAACCTCGCTTCAAATGGGCGCAATTGGTTTTATGTTGAAGCCTGTCTTGCGAGATGAAATCAAAAACAATTTTGAAAAGCTGCAAACCCAATTTCTGAAGAAAATAAATCGTGTTTTAATTATTGAAAACAACGAAGTCCAAGCAATGAATATTTCTCAACTGATCGCCAATGAGGATGTCGAGATTTCAATGGTGTTGCCAAGTCCGAAAGAGATTAGCAAGCTGCAAATCAATAATTTTGATTGTGTTATACTCGATATAAACGTCCAAAATTTTGTGGGGATTGAGCTTTTAGAGAAAATATTTATCGAAAAAGAACAAAAAACAGATACGTTTCCTCCAATCATCATGTACTCAGAAAATCCGCTTTCCAATGAGCAAAAATTAGGAATTGGAAAACTTTCCCAGACTCTCGTCATAAAGACGGCGAGGTCGGCTGAAAGCCTATTTGACGAAGTCACTTTGGTTTTACATCGTCAGGAATCTAAAATGTCTCCCAGCCAGAGGCAGATGATCAAAGTTTCCAGAAGTCGCGACCAAGCTTTTAATGGCAGAAAAATTCTGCTGGTTGATGATGATATTAGAAATATTTTTGCAATGACAAGTGCGCTCGAAGAAAAGGGAGCAACCATCTATGTCGGCCGGAATGGCCAAGAGGCTTTAGACAAGTTAGAGCAAGATCCGGAAATCGACTTGGTTCTGATGGACATCATGATGCCCGAAATGGACGGCTATGAGGCGACCCGAAGGATTAGAAAACAAAAGCGGTTTGCAAAGCTCCCTATTATAGCGGTGACGGCAAAGGCGATGATCGATGACCAAGAGAAATGCATCAGGGCAGGAACAAATGACTATATTTCAAAACCGGTCGATTTAGAGAAACTTCAATCTCTCATCCGAGTTTGGATCACTCAGTGATAAATTCAATCCTTGCGTCGCATGCCGGAAAAACAAATTCTGTCACAAAAACTGATAAATTTGAAATTCTCATCGTCGATGATATCTCAAGCAATCTATTGGCACTGAGCGCGATTCTGGAGCGAGATGATGTGATTGTTCATAAGGCCCTTTCTGGAACCCTCGCCCTTGAGCTGATGTTAAAACATGATTTCTGCTTGGCCATTCTAGACGTCAACATGCCAGTCATGAGCGGTTTTGAACTTGCCGAATTTATGCGTGGATCAAAAAGAACCAAAGACATTCCTATTATTTTTGTAACTGCAACTGCAAAAGAACAAAATTTTTCGTTCAAAGGCTATGAAAGCGGCGCTGTGGATTTTCTGCTCAAGCCGTTGGATAATCATGCAGTCAAAAGCAAAGTGAATATTTTCATTCAACTTTATCAGCAGAAAGTGGAGCTGAGGAATCAAGTTGTCTTGATTGAACGTCTTCTTGCCGATTTAAACCATGCTAAAGTTGAAGCTGAAAAAGCGAATGCTTCCAAAACTCAATTTCTAGCTCATATGTCGCATGAAATTAGAACGCCCATGGGGGCTGTTTTAGGCTTTGCCGAGTTGATGAAAAATCCTTTGAATACACCTGAAGAAAATGCCAATTATATGACCGTTGTTGAGCGCAACTCAAGCCAACTGTTGAGACTAATTGATGACATTTTGGACCTATCTAAAATGGAAGCTGGAAAAGTCATGATTGAAAATATTTCATTTTCACTGACTGAAATACTTTCTGATTTTATTTCCGTGATGAAAATCAAGGCGGAAAAAAAGGGAATCGAGTTTCGCTTCAATGCCGACACTCTTATTCCAGACTTGATTTGTTCGGATCCTTTTCGTCTGCGGCAAATTCTGACCAATATAGTTGGCAACGCAATTAAATTTACCGACGCTGGATATGTCGATTTGAAGATCTCTTATGCGAACCCCATATTAAAATTCACTGTCAAAGATACTGGGGTGGGCATTACCAAGGAACAGGAAGAAAAACTGTTTCATCCATTTGCTCAGGGCGACATTTCGACGACTCGAAAGTACGGCGGATCCGGTTTGGGCTTGGTTTTATCAAGAAGTCTTGCTGAACTCTTGGGTGGCAAATTAGAAATTCTCGATAGCCAAGAAGGAAATGGAAGTGCTTTTTTGATTGAACTAAATTGTCAATTGCTAGCGAATGCAAAACTTGTAAAAAAGGAAGTGATAACCGTCATTTGCAATCCGCCTGAGGCTGTTTCGAGCAAGCGCAAAATTTTAAGTGGCCTTAAGGTGCTTTTGGTCGAAGATTCTTTAGACAATCAAATGTTGATCACGATGTATCTGAAAGCAGCAGGAGCACAAGTCAGGTCAGCCTCAGATGGCGCTCAGGGTGTCGCATTGGCTTTGAACGAACAGTTCGATGTGTTGCTAATGGATATTCAAATGCCAGTTCTGGACGGCCATGAGGCAACAAAAAAGCTACGCAAAGCAAATTACACGAAGCCAATCATCGCATTGACAGCACATGCGATGAAAGAAGAGCGGTCAAAATGTTTCGAA
>JAYTZS010000225.1:0-4169 GCA_043741885.1 Bdellovibrio sp.
CTGTGGTAAAAAAAGCAAGATACAGAACAAGGCATAGAAACAGAAAGAAAGCTTAAAGAGACTAAGCTTTGTGAGAAGTGAAACGTTTTTCAATTTCCATGGCGATACCATATCGAACTCCTCGAGTAGAAACAGTCAGAGAGGGGAAATTCAAATCTTGCAAAATCATCTCCAAAATCACAGTTCCTGCCAAGATAATATCCGATCGGCCTTTGGAAATTTGGAACTGAGCTATCCGTTCTTGACTTGTTGTTTGCATAAACTTTTGAATCCAATTCCGAAGATCCACCTGAGAAAGCTTGAATCCGTCGATCGCTTGAGCATCGAATTTGCCTATTGCAGCCGCAGCAAGCTCGGTTGGCGTACCAGCAACAGCAATCAACTCGGAAACATTTTGGGCTGAAATCAGCTGGATCGAAGGTTTTAATATGCTTTTTAAATACGCTCGAGCTGAGAGCAGTTGAAGAGGTGTGGGCGGTTGTTGCGGAAAAAACTGCTCTGTCAGCCGGATGGCGCCTACATTCACACTATGGCCGACCAAAGCTTTATCGGGTTCTCCGGAAATAATTTCTGTCGAACCGCCGCCGATATCAATGACGGCTCGGCGCCCCTGATCTTTAGGAAAGGCGGCCGGAAGGGTAGTCGAAAAGCCAGAAAGCGCGCCTTTAAAAGTCAATTCAGCTTCGAGGTTTCCAGGTATGACTTCAATCGGAATACCTAAATCAGCTCCGATGCGGAAAAGTGCTTCGGCATTTTTGACGTCTCTTGCTGCTGAAGTTGCCATGGCTAAAATTTGTTGTGGCTGGTGCAAATCTATCGTGTTTTTAAAATCTTGAAGACAGAGCTTGGCACGTTCCAGTGCTTCCGAGTGGAACATCTGCGTGAGATTCACTCCCTGACCCAGACGAACGATTTGCACTTCGTCTGATAGAACCTGAACAATCTGGTTGTCTTGAACTTCAGCAATCAAACATAGAAACGAGTTCGTCCCAAGGTCGATCGCTGCCACCTTCATTGCTAGGCCTTGTCCAATTTTTCAATAAGAATCTTATTTACTAGCTCTGGGTTTGCTTGGCCTTTGGTTGCTTTCATAGCTGCCCCGACAAAATATCCGAACAATTTCTTTCGACCGCCACGGTAATCCGCCGCTTGTTGGGCATTGGCTGCGATGACTTCATCGATAATTTTTTCAATTGCTCCTGTATCACTGATTTGCACTAAGTTCTTTTCTTTGACAATGATCTCTGGATCTTTCCCGCTCTGCCACATGTCGATAAATACTTGTTTTCCCATTTTTCCAGAAATAGTGCCATTATCGATTAACAGAATCATTTTGCCCAGTTGCTCTGGCTTGATTGGAGATTGAGAAATGTGTTTTTCAGCTTGGTTCAATTCTCTTAAAAGTTCAGTCATCACCCAATTGGACGCAGCCTTGGAATTCTTTGCCACTTGAGCAACTGCTTCAAAATATTCAGACAGTTCTTTCTCAGCTGTGAGCACCAGAGCATCGTATTCTGGAAGTCCATGGACGTTCATGAATCTCTGGGCTCTTGCAATCGGCAGCTCAGGAAGCTCAGCTCGGAATTTTTCGATCATTTCTGGTGTGACTATCACCGGTAGCAAATCCGGATCAGGAAAATAGCGATAGTCCTGAGCATTTTCTTTGACCCGCATTGCAAATGTTCGATTTTTATCTGGATCCCAGAGGCGAGTTTCTTGAATGATCACTTCTCCCCGTTCAAGTGCATCGATCTGTCGATCGATTTCGAATTCAATGGCTTTCTCGACAAAGCGAAAGGAATTGACGTTCTTGATTTCAACTTTAGTGCCGAATTTGTCATTGCTAGTTTTGCGGACGCTGACATTGCAGTCACAGCGCAAAGATCCCTCTTCCAAGTTTCCATCACAGACATCTAAATAGCGCAAGATCGAACGAACTGTTCGAGCATACTCGGCCGCTTCAGCCGGAGTCCGCATATCTGGTCCTGAGACAATTTCAAGCAAAGGAATTCCACTTCGGTTGTAGTTGATCAAAGTGTATTCGCCGTGATGGATAGACTTTCCAGCATCTTCTTCCATGTGAGCCCGTTCGATGCGAATATTTTTATCGACTCCGTTTAGTTTGAAGCTGACTTTGCCATTTTCACACAATGGTTGATCGTATTGTGAAATCTGATAGCCCTTGGGAAGATCGGGATAAAAATAATTTTTGCGAGCAAATACTGATTTTTTTCGAATCTCGCAACCCAGGGCAAGACCTGTCTTGATTGAAAATTCAACAGCACGCTGGTTGATAACTGGCAAAGTTCCTGGCATTCCCACACTGACCGGGCTGGTGTTCTCATTGTCACCAGCATCAAACTGAGTCGAATCTGCACAGAACATTTTGCTCTCTGTTTTCAATTGAGCGTGGATTTCCAAACCGATCACTGCCACCCAGCCGCGGTAAGAAACTTCACCTGCTTTGTCGGAACTGGTTTTTGAATCTGCAACGGGGTTAGACATTGGCAACCTTCCATTTCACTGACGAGGCTTGTTCAAGCGAATAGCCGACATTGAGCATTTTTTGTTCTTCAAAGTGAGCGGCTGTAAGCTGCACTCCAATTGGCAATCCATCGGCCGACATGGCAAAGGGAACACTCATACCAGGCAGACCTGCTAAATTTGTTGAAACTGTGAAAATATCATTCATGTACATCGCTAAAGGATCAGAAATACGATCACCAATTTTGAAAGCAGGAGAAGTAGTCACTGGACTGAGAATGACATCGCATTTTTTAAAAGCTTCCGAGTACTGATCGCGCATCATCCGCCGCACTTGGCAGGCTTTGTTATAATAGGCATCATAGTACCCGGTTGAGAGACAGTACGTGCCCAGCATTATTCGTCTTTGAACTTCGGAGCCAAATCCTTCGCCACGAGTGCGCATGTAAAAATCGTCGAGATCCATTCCAGCCAAAGTGGCGGACTTGACTCTGTAGCCGTACTTAATTCCGTCATAACGAGCGAGATTGCTGGAAGCTTCCGACGATGCAATCAAGTAATACATTGGAACAGCTTGCTCTGTCAGTGGGACGGAGACTTCAACAATCTCGGCTCCGCATTTTTTCACTGTGTCGATGGCAAGATCAATTGTTTTCTGAACATCGGGATGAAGGCCTCCGACCATGTACTCTTTCACCAGACCAATTTTGAAGCCCTTGAGATCTTCTTTGAGGTTTTGCGAAAACTGAGGAACTTCATGGTCCGATGTGGTTGCATCCTTTTCGTCTCTGCCACAGATCACTTCCAAAGTGAGAGCGGCATCTTCGACACAAGAAACCATGGGACCAGCTTGATCCAGAGAGGAGGCATAGGAAACAATTCCGTAGCGGCTGACCCGCCCGTAAGTCGGCTTGACTCCGACGATTCCGCAAAAGCTTGCAGGCTGTCGGATGGATCCGCCCGTATCGGTGCCCACCGTACCGGCAGCGAGCCTTGCCGCTTGAGCTGCTGCAGATCCGCCACTAGATCCCCCGGGAACGAAAGCTGTGTTCCAAGGATTTTTTGTCGGGCCAAAGAACGAAGTTTCATTGGATGATCCCATGGCAAATTCGTCCTGATTCAATTTCCCTAAAATAGTGATGCCTGCTGATTTTAATTTAGCTACCACTGTTGAGTCATAAGGCGGAACAAAGTTTTCCAAAATCCGTGAAGCTGCGGTGGTTTTTAAACCCTTGGTGCAAAACATATCTTTGATACCAAATGGAACTCCCGCCATCACTCCCAAGGTTTCACCTTTGGCAATTCTGGAATCTAAAGCTTTTGCCTCGTCTTCGGCTTTCTCGTTAATTGTAATATAGGAATTCAGCTTCGAATCAAAAGTTTTTACTCGTTTTAAAAAATGCTGGGTGACTTCGAGAGCACTCACTTCTTTTGATCGGATCGCAGTGGTGATCTGTTTGAAACTGGCTGTGTTGAGATCCATTTACACCACCGGTGGGACTGTGAAAAGGTTGCCTGTTTTTTGTGGTGCATTTGCCACGATTTCTTCGGCCGACAATTCTTTTTTAGCGACGTCTGCTCGCCAAAAGGAGCTTACATCGCTGGGAGTGACAAGGGGCTCGACGCCAGCAGTGTCCACTTTCGAAATTTGCTCAAAATACTCGAGCACTTTGGAAAGCTGTTCG
>JAYTZS010000226.1:0-11552 GCA_043741885.1 Bdellovibrio sp.
AAAAAATTTGCTCAAGTCGCCGAATTTGAGCCTCAATTGGCTGAAAAATTTTTTAGCTATTACGGTGCTGTGTTTGCTGACGGAGCTTTGACTGCCCGAGAGAAGTCCTTGATTGCCTTAGCCGTTTCTCACGCCGTTCAGTGCCCATATTGCATCGACGCTTACACAACTGACAGCTTGGAAAAGGGCTTTACCGAAAAACAGATGATGGAAGCGGTCCATGTCGCTTCGGCAATTCGCGGTGGAGCGACGCTGGTGCACTCGGTCCAGATGATGAACAAAGTTAAGAAATTATCCTTATGAGCAGTTCAAATTCGTTTGAGAATCAGCTTCCTGAGTTTTCACAAAAGCTTTCTGAAAGTGACTTGTTCCCGCTGCGGACGACTGAACTTGAAATTTTTCAAATCAACATGGGGAAAATGTGCAATCAAACTTGCAAACATTGTCATGTCGATGCGGGTCCTACACGAAAAGAAATCATGACTCGGGAAACTTTAGAGCTGGCCTTGGAAGCTCTAAAGAAAAGCACTGCGCACACGGTGGACCTAACGGGTGGCGCTCCAGAAATGAATCCGCATTTCCGCTGGTTTGTTGAGGAGCTCACCAAGCTCGGTCGAAAAACAATCGTCCGATGCAACTTAACCATCATTCTGGCAAATAAATCTTATCATGATTTGCCTGAATTTTTTGCCAAGAACAAAGTCCAGGTCGTGTCTTCATTGCCATTTTTTGAAAAAGCCCGAACCGACAAGCAAAGAGGCGAAGGAGTTTTTGAGAAATCGATCCAAGCTTTGAAATTGCTCAATCAAGTGGGCTATGGCATGCCTGATTCGAAATTGTCTTTGGACCTCGTTTACAATCCCAACGGAGCTTTTTTACCTGGTTCCCAAGTCGAGCTGGAGCGTCAGTTTAAGAAAGAATTGAAAGAGAAATTTGACATTCACTTTCATCAACTATTTGCCATTACTAACATGCCGATCGCGCGCTTTTTAACTTACCTTTTTGACAGCGGAAATTACACCGAATACATGGAAAAGTTGGTCAACGCCTACAATCCAGTTGCTGCAAAAAATGTCATGTGTCGAAACACTGTGAGCGTTGGCTGGGAAGGTTCTTTGTATGACTGTGACTTCAATCAAATGTTGGAGCTCCCAGTGCAATCGCCGATCAATCATTTAAGAAATTTCGACTCGGTCGTTTTAGGGACTAGGGATATCGTAGTGGGTCGGCATTGCTTCGGCTGCACCGCCGGATCGGGTTCGAGCTGCGGCGGGCAACTGTAGTCTAATGAAAGATGGAGAAAACTAATGTGGGCAATCATTGGCGGATCTGGGTTCGAAAGTTTCGAAGAATTTGAAATTCTTTCCTTAGAAAAGCAGACGACTCCTTTTGGAGAGACATCCTCCGGTCTCGCTAAAATTCGCATTGCTGGCCAGGAAGGCTTGTTTTTGCCGAGGCATGGATCTCACCATGAGCTTTTGCCGTCTGAAATTAACTACCGTGCGAATATTTTTGCACTCAAAAATCTCGGCGCGACTCGACTGCTTTCAATTTCCGCGGTTGGCAGTTTAAAAAAAAATTTTTCTCCTGGCGATCTGGTTATTCCCAATCAATATTTAGACCGCACCAAAGGTTTCCGGCAGCACACCTTTTGTGGAAATGGAATTGTTGGCCACGTTTCACTTGCCAAGCCCGTCGCCGCTGAGCTTGTCGCATGGGCTCTAGAGGAACGCGAGAAGTGGGACTGGGAAACGCATGTTGGTGCAACCTACGTCTGCGTTGAGGGTCCGTGTTTTTCAACTCAGGCTGAGTCCCGGGCGCATATTCAGCAGGGAGCTTCGATTATTGGCATGACCAATTTTCCAGAGTATGCACTGGCCCGTGAAGCGGGCTTTGCCTACTTACCGGCCTGTTTCGTCACTGATTATGATTGCTGGGATGATTCAATCCCACATGTCACGTTGGTGGGAGTTCTGGAAATCATGCGACAGAATAAATTGAAAGCGTTCCAACTTGCGAAATCGGTTTTTCTCGGTGCGCAACCCTTGCTCCCGAACGGAGTTGCTGAGCTGGGACTTCGCCATGCTGTGTTTACTGCGAAAGAAATGATCTCTCCGGCGGCTGCGGAGTGGCTTTCAGTCCTGCAAAAGTAATTGATAATAATTATTATTCACTAAATGATTCTTATTTGCTAAATCATTCAATCAATTATTAGCTGATTTATTTGCTTTTGTAAGTTGAATTGAGCGAGAGGCCCTTTTCGTACAGACGATTCATCATTTTGACGTCCAGACCCAGGTGGAAACAAAGTTTTAAGAATTGATTCAGCGTGGCTTGCTTCCACATTCCATTTGTTTCAAAGCGCACCGCTGACGTCACAGAGCGGAATGGCAAAATCACCGGTCGAGAAAACCGGCGCAAGCGGTAACTGAACAAGGTGTCTTCGAAAATATCAGCGGCAGGAAAACAAGGACTGCTTAATTTTTGCAAAAGAGTTCTCGATACCACGAAGCAGTGATCCAAATAAATCACCTGGGACAGAGCTGGACGAATTCTGTTGGAGTACCAAGACGTCCAGCGAAGAAGCCAATGATTTCGATCAAATTCATGAGTGAATCCACCCCAAAAAAGATGAGCCGGGAGAGCTTGCAAGTATTTAAGACCTTCTGGGTCTAAATAAGATCTTGGGTGATGAAAAACAATCAATTCTCCAGTGCTTTTTTCAAAGCCATAGCTCAGTCTGTCCGACCTGCGATTGGAGGTGATTTGAAAAACTTTAAATTTATTTTTTTCTAAAAACTCAACAGTGCCGTCTGTGCTCCCGCCATCAACTGCAATCAATTCAAGCTCCGGAACATTTTTGAATGACTGGACTAGACGTAGAAGATCCGAGCGTTTGAATTCATTCAAAGTTGGAACAATCACTGAAACAGTCATGAGGCGATTAGTTCAAAATGTGAACGCTGTGGCAAGTTGAAACAGTCAAAACACACAACATTTAAGATAGATTTTTGAATTCTCGACCGGTTTACTGACAACACCAAACAATTTGTGTCCCTTTTCTCTAACCAAGGAGTCTGAATGATTCGTCAAATATTTTTGTCTGCTTACCTTTCCATGTGTGCCTTTTCTTTTTTCCTGATCGCCCCTTCCCCCGCCCATGCAGCACAAATGGGAGTTCAACCCAACCAAGATTCTCAGTGCGGGCTTCCTAACTTTCAACCTGAACTTTTACAATTGATTCAAAGTGCGAGGGCCCACGGTCGCGTTTGCGGCAATCAGCGATTTGCCGCTGCCGGACCTCTTGCATGGAATTCGCAGTTAGCTCAAGCAGCGACTGGACATTCCGCCGATATGGCCAACCGAAATTATTTCAATCATCAAAGCTGGGATGGAACTCCATTTTCAGTGCGGATCAGTCGGGCCGGCTACCGATGGTCCAATGTCGGTGAGAATATTTCTGCTGGAAGACATAACGTCAATGAGGTCATGAATGCATGGCTTCAAAGTCCTCATCATTGTGCTAATATTATGGCTGCAAAATTTGCCGAAGTTGGCGTTGCTTGCATCAAAAATCCTCGCTCGACTTACCAGTACTATTGGTCCATGGAATTGGGCCACCATTAAAGTGAGATACACAGTTAAGACATCCAGTTAAGACATCCAGTGCACGGGAGGCCCCGGGCGTAGGTGCCTCAATGTGATTGCTGATGATTTTGCAAGCTTGGATTTCTTTTTGAATACTGATTTAAAGTTTTCAGAAGCTCCTTGGTGTTCAATGGCTTGGTCAAATGGCCATTGTACCCGGCTTGCAAGGTCTTTATTCTTTCTTCGTCCATCGCATGAGCAGTCAGTGCCAAAACAGGTTTCTGATAGCCGAACTCTCGAAGCTTTCGAACAGCTTCATAGCCATCCATCAGGGGCATCTGCAGATCCATTAAGACAACGTCATAATCACCACTGAGAGCTTTGTCGATCCCTTCTTGTCCGTCATGTGCAATATCGACCGTGACTCCCCAACGACTGAGGACTTTTCGAACTAACATCAGATTATCCTGCATATCATCGACGACTAGAACTCGGGTATTTTCAAAGCCCTTCTTTGCGTCGAGATCAGGATCTCGATTTCTTTCTGGTTCAATTGAATTTGGAGCCAGAGTTGCGAGCGCTCTGAAAGTGATCAAAAAAGTACAGCCTTTCTGAGGTTCACAGCGAGTGATTTCGATGTCTCCACCGAGAGCATTGGCCAATCGTTTAGATAGAGCAAGACCCAGGCCTGTGCCGCCAAATTTTCGCGTGGCGCTCGAGTCACCTTGTGCGAAAACTTGGAAAAGTCTTTCTTTCTGACCTGGGCTCAATCCGGGACCTGAGTCCTCAACAGAAATTTCGATCTGGTGTTCGCTCTCATAAAGCGAAACGGCGTGGACCACTATATGAATCAAGCCTGAGTCAGTGAATTTGACTGCATTGCCAATAATGTTAATAAGAATTTGTCGAATCCGTGTCGGGTCGGAAAGCAAATAGCGCGGGACTTGCGGTCGGATATCGGCCGTCAGCTGGAGCCCTTTGCTCTGGATCTTCGTGCTGAAGAGATTAAAAATTTCATGAATCAAATCTGTCACAGAAAATGCGACCTTCTCAATTTCAAGCTTGCCAGCTTCGACTTTCGAAAGATCTAAAATATCATCAATCAGATGCGTCAACGCATAGCCATTGCGACTGATAATCTCGATAAATTCTTTTTGTTCTTTTTCGCTGCTGCAAGAATTTTTTAACAGTTCAGTGAAGCCGAGAATTGCATTGAGCGGAGTGCGAATTTCATGACTCATATTGGCTAGAAAAACGCTTTTCGTGCTGTTTGCAGCCTCAGCTTGGTCAGTGGCCTGTTTCAAATCTTCGGCTAATTTCTTTTGTTCATGGATATCTGTGCAGGTGCCATACCACTTGATTACTTCTTTTTGGCAGTTGATCAGCGGAACTCCTCGAGTCAAAAACCAGTGATAGGAGCCGCCTGAAGAACGGATGCGGTATTCGCAGTTGAGAATTTCTTTTTTCTCTAAAGCTTTTTCCCAGCTTGCCAAAACAAGAGGATGGTCTTCCTGATGAATGACTTTTTTCCAACCGTTTCCGAGAAGCTCCGATTCAGAAATCCCAGTGAATTCGGTCCATCCACGGCTGCAGTAATCAAGTTCACCGGACGCATGACTAGTCCACACAAGCTGCGGCATTGAATCAGCGAGCAGTCGGAAACGCTGTTCACTTTCCACCAGAGATTGTCGCGCCAGCACCTGGGTCGTTACATCCATTGCTAAAACAAGCACCCCAATAGTTTGTTCTTGGCCATTTTTGATGGGGTGATAAACAAAGTTGAAGTAGCCCTGCTTAACAATGTTATTAGCTTGATGAAGTTTGAGAGGAATCTCAAGTCCTTGATGAGTTTGTCCAGATTGATAAACTCGGTTCATCCTTTGAACAAAAGAATTATCAACCAGCTCGGGCCAAGCTTCCTTCAAAGTTTTGCCGATAATCTGACGATCCGGAGCAAAAGCTTTCATAAACGCCGGATTAGCTAAGATATATGTATGTTCCGGCCCTTGGGTCACGAAGATGGGCAACGGGGCTTGATCAAACAAACGACTCAAACGGTTGCGCTCAATCATTATCATCTCTCTATCATGAGCTTTTTCTGCTTCGAGTTTTTTTTGTTCAATCAGGGTTTTGGAAGTCCAGCCATAGCCAGAAATGTTTCCAGTTTCTGAGTCAGTGATTGAAAAAACACTCCAGGCAATAGGGATCTCAGCTCCAGTCTTGAAATGCCGAATCCAAACTTCACCGGTCCACTGCCCCCTTCGGAAAATTTTTGGCAAGACTATCTGCTCAAGTCTAGCCCTCTCAGCAGGAGCAAAAAAGTCGAGAATTGAAATATTTTCGACCGAGTCTGATTCCTCAAGTCCAAGTAAACTCCGGCTTTCTGGATTAAGAAAGACCAATTGTTGGTTTGTTCCAAACATTCCAACGGATCCTTTGCTGTGTTCAATGAAGGCGGCAAAACGGTCCTTAGCAACCTCAAGCGCTGATTGTTCAGTGGTATCTCTAAATACCATCACCACTCCCTCAATCCTCCCATTTCGATTGCGAATCGGCGAAGCACTGAGCTGAATGCGAAAAATTCGCCCTGATCTGGATTTTAGAAGACAATCTTGTTTCAAAGTGATAGGTGCTCCATCTTTTGTTTGGTCTTTCAGGACCTCAACTATGGGACTTTCCATTTTTTGCTCAGTTCTCTCGTGCAGCAAATGTAAAATACTCAGTAACGGCTTTGTTTGAATATCGGCGAATGTCCAACCTGTGAGCTGTTCGGCAACCGAATTCATAAATAAAATGCTTCCGTCGGCATCGGATTTTGTCGCGATTAAACCATCTCCCATGCATTGCAAAGTGGTTTGAAACCATTCCTGACGAGCTCTGAGTTTATCTTGAATTCTCTTGTAATTCGTAATGTCTTGAAAATAAACCGAAAGACCACAATCCGAAGGGTAAATTTTCAATTGAAACCAACGCTGTAGAAGTAAATGGTATTGGTCAAATGAAAGAGGTTCTTTATCCGCCAAAGATTTTCGCATTTGCAATTCCAGCCTGCTGTCTCTCCAATCCGGGAGTTCGAGCCAGATCTCCTTATCGATCAACGACTCTTTTGACTGCCCAATCAGCCTTTCGGCATGGGAATTCAAATATGTAAATTTCCAGTTCAAGTCGATGGACATAAAAGCATCAGAAATACTTTCCAAAATGTGATCTACTTTATTTCTTGAATCCTCTGCCAGTTGTCGTTTTTGCTTTTCCATTGCGAGTGCCGCTCTATTTTGATCAGTTTCCTTAAGGGCCGTAATATCATGCATGGTGATAACGGCACCTAAGATGTCTCCGTCTGCATTCCGCACCGGCTGGCCACTGGATAAGAATTGTCTGATTTGACCACGAAAATCCTGGATGGACAATTGCACATCTTTGAGCTTTTCTCCTCGAAGGGCACGAAATAGCGGTAACTGCTCAACGGCTAAAGGTTGTGAATTCAAGCTGTCGAAAATCCGGTAACCTTTGACTAGGTCTGCGGTCTGCAGCAATCCTGAGGGGAGGCCATGAAAGTTTCGGTTGGCCGAGTTGAAAACTGTCAGTTTCCCACTGCTGTCACAAGCTGCAATTCCATCCACCGAATTTTCAAGCACTGCATTCAGGAAATCCCGCTCGCGAACAACTTCTTTTTGTTTATCTTCTGTGTGAAAGGTTTCAGCGGCCATCTGAATCACAGTTTGGATTGAATCCAAAATGATTTGACGACTTTCAAAATCGAGAGTGGCAATATCACCGTTTTGATTGTGCTCGAGACTGGCTAAAATCAAATTTTGCAAATGTTGAAATTCTCTTAAGACAGCTCCGAGATTGGATTGCCTGCTGAGGCTTCGTTCCAATCCGTGACTAAACCCAAGAAACTGCAGTTCCCGACAGGAAATCCTTTCATCCGAAGAATTTTGCAAAGCTTCGCTCAATTGTTGCAAAAAAATTGGCAAATGATTTAACAGAGTCCGATGGTCCCAGTCGGACCTCGGATGAATTTCTCGTCTTGCTGTGATCTCCCATGTTTTTAATATCTTGTTTTTGAGATCTTTTAAAATTGTCCCAGCTTCAACGCGATTGAGAATCATGATGTCGTGATCTCCATTTGGAGAAAAACTATCACCAAAAAATGAGAATTGACTACAGGCGAATAAAAAGAAATCCCAAGCTCAATCGCACCTTAGGACTTGGTGAATTCTTTATGAAGTTCTCACAACTTTTGTTACATAAACTGAAGTTTAGCAGAGAATGCCAGTAAAATTGATGGAACGCAGAAAAATCAAAAGTTAGAAACGGGGATTTTGATGCCAGTTCCAAGCATGTTGAATAATCAATTCGAGGTTCGTAAATTCCGGCTTCCATCCTAAATAATTCCTTATTTTCTGGCTAGAGGCAACAAGAATTGCCGGGTCTCCGGCGCGACGGGGTTGCTCCTTCACCTCAATGGGACGACCAGTGACTTTGCGACAAGCCGTGATCACTTCTCGAACTGAAAAGCCATTTTCACTACCAAGATTATAAATTTCTCCACAACCGGGCTGCAGATGAGTCATTGCCAACAAGTGGGCGGCTGCCAAGTCCTCGACATGAACATAGTCCCGTATACAAGTCCCATCTGGAGTTTCATAATCAGTCCCGAAAATAGAAACTGTTTGCTCCGAAGATCCCGCAGCTTTCAAGATTCGTGGAATTAAGTGAGACTCAGGCTCGTGAGCTTCACCAATTTGCCCTCCTGGTGATGCTCCGGCAACATTGAAATACCGCAAAATTGCATAACCTAAACCATAAGCCCGAGAAAAGTCTTCAAGCGCTTGTTCCACCATCATTTTCGAGCGCCCGTAAGGATTGATCGGATTTCTCAAGTCCGTTTCTAAAATAGGAGTGGAAAGCGGATTGCCGTAGACTGCCGCCGTGGACGAAAAAACAATTTTTGAAACTTTCGCTTCGGCCATAGAGCGAAGCAATGAAAGAGCATTGCTAAAGTTATTTACATAATATTTCAATGGATCCGTAACACTTTCACCAACTTCAATAAAAGCGGCAAAGTGCACAACCGCTTCGACGCCGATGGATAAAAGGATATTTTTCATAGCCACACTGTCACCGACATCGGCTTGATAGAACTCGGCTCGTGAATCTACCGCTTCTCTGTGCCCATGAGAAAGATTGTCGACAACAAAAACTTGGTGGCCTTCGTTGAGCAGTTTTAAAACAGTATGACTGCCAATGTACCCAGCACCACCCGTGACCAGAACTTTCATGCGAATATTCCTTAAATGCTAAAGATTATGATGAAGATTTGCAGAAGGCTATTGCGAACACTATTGCGAACATTCTGACAGTGGAGGCTAGATTATGGCTGAACGCTGAATCGAGGCCAGGAAGTTGAATGCTCGGGAGCTGCTAAGACAGTCTTGGCAAGGTCCAAAGATTCTCCAATCACCACATGCATGTCCAAATACCGATAGGTACCCAAGCGGCCAATAAATGTCAGGTTCGACTCTTGTTCCGCCAACTGAGTGTATTTTTGTAGTAGCACTTTGTCGTCGTTTAAGCGCAGTGGATAGTAAGGAATGTCTTCCGGCTCAGCCAGTTTGCTATACTCTTGAAAACAAATAGTCTTCTCATGCTGCTCCCAAGGTGCAAAGTGCTTGTGCTCGGTGATCCGAGTGTAAGGAACTTTTTCTTGGCAATAATTGATCACAGCGTTTCCTTGGAAATCACCGTCACGTTCGAACTTCTCAAATTTCAAGGTTCGATACTGAAGTCGTCCCAACTTGTAACCAAAGTAAGAATCCATCGGACCGGCGTAAAACACATGAGCGTAATTGTTTTTTTGCACAGGTTGAAACTTTTGACCCAAATTCACTATGATATCTGGATGATCAAGAATCTTCTCGACGATTGCAGTGTAACCGTCGAGCGGGATTCCTTGATATTTACTATTGTAATAATTGTCGTCATAGTTGAACCGGACGGGGAGCCTTTGAAGAATAGCAGCGGGCAAAGTAGAAGGTTCGACTCCCCATTGTTTTTTGGTGTAGCCGTAAAAGAAATTCTGATACAAATCACGACCTAAAAACTTCAGAGCTTGGTCTTCGAAGCTTTCGGGTTCGGTGATGGATTTATCGCCGAGGCCATTGACGAATTCTTGAGCTTCGGCCGGGTTCATGGTTTTGCCAAAAAATTGATTGATCGTCATCAGGTTGATTGGAAGTGAGAAAATTCCTTTGTCAGTCACCGCTTTGACTCGGTTTACATAGGGACCGAAGCGAGCAAACTGATTGACATACTGCCAGACGTCCTCACGGCTCGTGTGGAAAATATGCGGGCCGTAGTGATGCACCATGATTTGAGAGGCCTCATCTCGGCTAGTGTGACAGTTCCCAGCGATGTGAGATTTCTCTTCAAAAATTTCAACTGTAAACTTTCCGCTTTGAACCAATTCTCGTGCTAGCACAGCACAGGAAAAGCCGGCTCCGGCCATTCCGATTTTTTTCTTCATAACTGAGCTCCATTTATCTGAGTGTGCATAAAGTAATGATCCAAAGCTGTTTCTAAAGTCGGCATGGTCTGTCCGTGCTCACTTTCCAGGGCGCTGTAAACAGGTCTTCTTGCGAGTAGATCCAAATCCTGGTAGCTAGCAGGTTGGATTTTCGAAAGATCCAAATGAGCTCTATCTGCAGCCAAAATAGCAAGATCCGACCAAGAGACAGCGCCACGATTGGCCAAATGCCACACTCCCTTTTCCTCGTCAATCAAGAGATTCAAAGAATGGTTCACTAAATCAGGAAGATAAGTCGGCGACACAATAAGATCGCACGCAGGCTGAATCGAATCGCCATTCTGCAGAGCCCTCAAAGACTGAGTCACAAAATTGTGCTCATCCCAGGGACTAAAAAAGGCACTGGTGCGGACAACCAAAGAACGAGGATGAATGTTCAGAACTTGGCGCTCAGCTTCGGCCTTGCTTTCTCCGTAAACGTTCAAAGGAGACACACTGTCAGTTTCTAAATAAGGCTTCGCACTTTCACCGTCGAAAACCAGATCCGAAGAGAATGTCATGAGCGTAATTTTTTTCTCTTCGCAGGCCATTGCAAGATTCACTGGGCCTGACACATTTTCGCGAAAACACAGTTCTTTTTCTTGCTCGGCCTCATCCACTCGGACGTAACCAGCGGCATTCACCACGGCCCATGGCTTAAGAATATCGAGAGCTTGACGGACCGAATCGAGATCTCCAATGTCCATCTCTTGCCGAGTCGTCAGTCGATAGGTGATGCCTCTTATCTGACAAATTCGAGCGAAAGCTTTTCCCAGCGTACCGTGGGCTCCAGTGATCAGAAGTGGCGCTCCTTTGAGCATCAATGCCTGATCCGCGCTTTTTGGACCATAGAGAACACGAGTCGGTCGGTGCCACCAACCCTTGTTGTGCAAAGTCGGATGCGGCAATGTTTTTTTGAAGTCCTCCAAAGGATTGGCGGATGTGTGCGAAAGCTCAGCCAATTTTCGAATCAGTCGAGCTAGCGCCGTTGCCCGTGGTTTTTTTGCTCTGAGATCAAACACTCCCGGTTCGTAATAACCAACCGACTGAGTGACCAGGCTGTTCCAATCATAAGCTCCAAAGACGCTCCAGGCAGTCAGAGCTCGAACATCGATTCCCTTTTTCAACAGTCGTTCGCAGTCCTGCCAGATATCTGAAACCCAGCGAAGCTGCTCTTCACGAGTTGAATCCAAATGAACTTCAGTGATTGCTAAAGGCAATTGATAACGCTTCCAGGCCTCTTCTAAAAGCACCACCGGACCTTGCCACTTTTGCTCGGCTACTCGAATGGCTTCAACATCGGCGTAAAAGTGTTTTCCGTTTCCACCATGAAACCGCTTCGGAAACAGCCCCAAATTCTCACTGAGATAACGATTACTCGTGATGTAGTGAT
>JAYTZS010000227.1:0-4136 GCA_043741885.1 Bdellovibrio sp.
GTTGAAGTTGAAACTGGTTTCACCGCAAGCTCTTTTTTTCGCACGGGTCTTGGGACTTTGGGTTTCGCTTTTTCAAAACTTTCGAGATCCGTGAAGCGAATCAAGCGGACTTTGCCGATGTCGAAAATTTTCAATCCGTCTGCAGTGATATTTTTGAGCACAACTGTAAAGCCCAAATATCCCAGTGGCTGACCCATCAATTTGAATTTGATCTGCTCAGGAATTTTGGCTTTCAAAATTTTATTCAGTTCCACAAGATCGCTTGTGCCAAATTCTTTTGCCAGAATTTTTAGAATTTCAGATTGTTTCATAGAAGTTCTCTCCGACTCGGGTGGCGATATACCGTGTTTTTGTCCGACTTGATCATTAATTGGAGAGAAATTCTGTTTACGTGAACTTGAGAAAATTGGTAGTGAGAGGCGGACTTGAACCGCCGACCTACGGATTATGATTCCGTTGCTCTAACCAGCTGAGCTACCCCACCACGCTGCGAAATCGGACGAAAAACGAACTCTGCTTTTATTCCGAGGGGCTATCGCTGTCAATGCAAGATCAGCGGAAGATGTGAGGAGCGAAACTTCATACACCAAGTCATTGAGCTATTTTGAGTTGACCGCCTCACCGGTAAAAGCTGCAATCATTTCTCATTCTTAAAAAGAGGGGAAAGCGTGCGCAAAATCAATTCAACTCAAATACTTAGAACTTTCATTACAGTTATCGCCAGTTTAGCGATTCTAACGGGCTGTTCCAAAAATGGTGTTTCTCAATCCGATCTAACTGCAAATTCAAACCAGAATCTACTCGGTAGTTTCTTTAATCCATTGAATTCCTTAGCCAATCCTTCTGACCACATCACCGTCACAGATTTGAATGGGCATCCGGTTCCACAAGTTCAAGTTTTAATCGGTAGCAAAGTAGGCCAGCCATTTGCCGACAATTATCTCGCGACTGATAGCAGGGGCCAGTTGACTGTGCCTTCAGGCTGGATCAGTTCACAGTCGGTGACTTTGTCAGCCAAGGGATTTGTTCGAGCGACTTATTTCGAGCAAATGCCTGCAGGTCAGGTTTTTCAAATGCGTCCTGCTCAGACGAGCAATCGGTTTGAGTTAAAAGGAATTGGAACTGGTTTCCAAATCAAAGACCGTGATGACAAAATCGATTTCGCTCTGATGATTCCAGTCGTTAGCAAGCAAGATCTATTTGCCTTTGATATAGGAATGTTTATCAGTCCTGAAAGTGACACTGTCAGCGCTGCAGGACAAAAACTCGATGTACCGTCAAATATTTCCTTACCGAAACAAACTGAAAATTATAGCTTTTTTCCGCTAACTCTTGAGAAGCCGGTTTACCGGATGTACTTTGATACTTTGGGTAAAAGAAAAGTGTTTGCAGCCCGGGGGCAGTTTCCATTCCAAAAAGTTGTGGGTGAACTTCAGAATAAAAAAACTTTTTTGGATGTGATTAACAACTTTACTCTTCTTGGTGGAAGTGTGAAGGAAGTGTCGATTTCTGGCGCAATTCAAAATATGGATTTCCCAGTCAACGAAATGAACTTTAACAAAAATCTTTCTTTTCACGCTCCAGTTTTTGGCACCGACGAATTTCTGTTGGCCGTTCCGTTGAGCCTTTATCAGGGTGATCTTCTTCCGACAGATATCAAAAATGTTCCGGCTGATCACACGGTCAAACTTTCAGTTGCCACAGGAAATTCGACACAGCTGCTTGTGGTAGTTAAAAAGACGGCAGAGCAGTATGCTGTTGGCGCTGGGAAGCTATCGGCAGCATTGGTCCCTTTCATTAATGGGACACAGCCAACTTTGCTTCCTCTGATCGATAGTCCACAAGTAGTCAATGTTTCTCAAATCAAAATCCAAGTCCCTGTTGCTCCCGCTGGAGTCATCCCAGTCGGAACAATGTCAGTGCTATCGCAACTTGAAACTCGGACGAGTGGAACTCATAACTATGAAGTTTCAACCCGTGTATGGGAAGTGTACAGCCCTCATTGGCAATCGGGATTTCAACTGCCAGAGTGGCCGGGAGATTCTGAAGTGGTTGGAAAGAAAAGATGGGAAGTATCGCTGTTGGGATCGGTCTTGAACAAAGCCGTTGATTTAAGCCCTAGGATCCTTGAAACTATGAGCCATGCGACTCACAGCGCGACTGATTTTCAATAATATTTTTAGATTTAATTTCTATTCCAGTAAAGGCCCAGGTTTAAAAAAACGGGCCCTGCTTTTTATTTCAACCTGGCTTTTGCTCTCTTGTGCGGCGGCACCGGTCCCGAATGCTAGTCAAAAGTCGAAAACAAAACTGAGCAATCTTAAAGTTTTTTATGCTTCTTACGACAATGTTTGGCGGGCGGCCCAGTTGGCTCTCAAATATCCAGTTTCTGTCAACAACATGGACAATGGAATTTTAGAAACCGATTTTATCAAAGCTGATGACGGCTTTGTATCGCCTGAGGAAATCAAGGTATTGTCCTCGGGGATCCGCTATAAAATTACCATGATTCTTGCTCGAGGCAAAGTCGACGCAAGAGACAGTGTCCGAGTCACCATCAACAAAGTGATTGAAAAAAAGAGAGATTTTTTTGCTGATCCTGAAATCCTGTCAAGCGACGGGTTAGAGGAGAAGGTTCTGTTTTACCGAATGGAACGAGAACTGACAATTGATGAGGCGCTCAAACGCGCTGCTAAAACGCCGAACAATCAAAAATCCAATGAATAGCTAAAAATATTTCGAAAAACCCTGTCATTTCGTTTTGGGTTTAAGGACTTCCAAAGCCGCTCGGATTTTGTCAATGCATGTGATGAAAACTTCACGTTCGTCTTTGCTCAACGGCTGAACTAATTTTTGAATCCTCGAAAAATGGGTCGGAAGCATTTTCATCAGATGTTTATGGCCTTTGTCGGTCAGGCGAACAGAGTGGACTCGGCGGTCTTGGGCATCACTTTCTCGAGTGATCATTCCATCTCTCTCTAAATTATCGAGCACTCCGGTCATATTTCCACGAGTCACTCCCATATAGTCAGCGATTTCGGTCGGCTTAGCCATCCGGCTAGGGCTGCGAAAAAGCATCATCATTGCTGAGAAACGTGTCTGAGAAAGGTCATATTCTGAGAAATGCAAATTCATCATTTCTTCTAGTTCCGCTGAACAAATTAATAATCTAAGAGTTAAATCAATAGCTTTCAAGTCCGCTTCAGGACAGCGATCCTCTAAAGCCTTGAGAGACTCTTTGCTTGGAAGGTTGCGAATTGTAAATGCCATATAGACCTCAAGCCAAAAAATTTTTCTATTAAATATATTGTACAGCATTAGACTGTATCGTACTATACAATTAAACACAAATAGTTTTCAGCCGAGATAATCAACGTTAGGTCTTTTTAGCCAAGGTTAAATGAATCTTATGAAGCATGCGAATTTTAAAAAAAAATCAGCAAAATCCTTTCTCACAGCGGCGTTTATTCCGCTTACATTTTTTCTCAGTGCTCATGCTCAAGCCAAAACACTGACTTTAAATGAGGCTCTTCAGCTTGGATTGAAAAACTCTCCAAAAGTTCAAAAAGCCCAAGCTGCTAGCGAAGAAGCACATTGGAAAAAAATCGAGGCTTACAGTGGCTGGCTGCCGAACGTCGGAGTGACAGCACAGCATTTACTTTCAAAGCAATATCAGATTTTAGATGTCAGCCTAGGCGGCCCCTCAGTTTCAATTCCACAGGTTATTCCTTCGAATTCGTGGTCGCTCAATGCAAGTTTGCCATTGTTTGATGGCTTTACGTCAGTCAGTCGAAGCAAAGCTGCAACATATGGAGAAGATGCTGCAGAAAATGAATATCAATGGACGAAGTTTCAGACTGAAAGAGAGATTCAGTTGAAATTCGCGCAAGCTTTAGCAGTGGAAAAGCTGAGATCCGTCTCTCAGGCCAACTTGAGTACTTTAACTGAGCATCTAACACAGTCTCGAGCTCTGCGCCGAGGTGGCGCTGCGACTTCATATGATGTGCTCAGAGTTGAAGTGCAAATGAACGAAGCTCAGTCTGAAGTACTAAAAACTGAAGATGACGCTTTCATTGCGCGTGAAAAACTGGCTCAGGCGTTAGGCACCGAAGAAACATTTGAAGCTGTCAGCGGTG
>JAYTZS010000228.1:0-4135 GCA_043741885.1 Bdellovibrio sp.
TTTGTCGCAAACTTATGAAATCTTATAATAAAGAAGGGCGCAACTTCTTGATTTAACCTGAGACAACAAGTCGTCCCTTCATGTCTCACGTCATGAGCGAATTTCCAGGCTCTCCAACCGCAGTTTGCTGACTGGCAGCTCACCGCTGGATATTAAATATTTATATTTTTACCGGACAGCAGTGAGAATTCTCAACTGGGGACGGGACTTCAAGAATGTTCTTTCGTACGTAGTGCTCAATCAGCTTGAATCCTTTGGCTTATTGGTCCGACCGAAGAAGAATAAGACGAAGACGAAGAAGCTGAACACAGAGCAGAAGAAAGCTCCGGCTTGAGGCTTTCCGGCAGTAGCCTTTCGGATATTCGGACCGTTAAGAGAGGTGGAAGTGCCCAGCTGAATGAAAGGTAAAAACCATTCCATTCTTGTTTGAAAGATTATGCTTCAATTTGGTGCCTCACCTTCGATCCATCTCTTACATTGCTTTACCGAAAAACATCAGACACAAAAAGAGCCAAAAGCCAGCGTTCACAATTCTCTTCAACGTCACTGGAATTGTCTTGTATGTAGCTATGAGTTCGACTCTGAGTTCGAATCTGAATTTCGTGAATTTTGTGAATTTCGAATTTCCTGTTCGGGAGCATTTCTCGGCTATTGTCGATAATTTCGACAGCTTCATCGTGCAAGTGACCAGGTTGAGCTGTGCGAAGGTCCGGAGTTATCCAGCACTTAGAACTTGGAACATTTCACAATTCAAATAAATCTGAAGCATGGAAATTGAAATCTATTCAAATACGAAGTGGAGAATTTGTATTTCATGCTGAGACGTTGGATCATCTGTTTTTTATTGGCTGTGCTTTTGGGGCTCGCTCTGAGCGGTCCTGCTATTGCCTTTGCTATACCGAATACGGTTCAGCCGAGCTCAGCTCAGATAAGAACTGCGCAGCCCACTATGCCCACTATGCCCACTATGTTGCCGCCAAGTCCCCTTCAAGGCACCTGGGCAGTGTCCTTAGGGGCCCGACGCTTTGAAGATGAATTCAATCAAAAATCCACGACTGATTTTAGGTTGGGTGCTGAGCTCACTTATCGTCCTTTGGAACTTTTAGAGTTTCGAGTTCTTCCCTCTTTTCGCTCGAGCAGTGGTTACACTCAAACCATAGACGACAAGGCTCAAGGCTCGGGGTCTGGGTCCTTTTTACTGCGTGAGGCTTCAGCCAATCTGTCGACTCAGATGATGGCTAAATCCAACCTGCGCTTGTCCATAGGAGCTTTGAACGAAGAGGCGATCCACAGCAATTTGATGTTTTCCGAAGATCTCTCGTTCCCGGCGGTTCGACTGACTTTGTCTTCGAATCCCCAAGCTATTTTTGTTGCCGGCGTGCATGCGCAAACGGCGATTGTCACGGCTTCTAGTTTGTCGACTCAAACTCAAAGCTTTGAAAAAACGCCAACCTTTCAATCTCAGGTTCTGTTCTTAAAGCTGCAAAAAACGGCGGTTGAAGCCACTCTGTCGGCTGGAATGTTTGGCTTTGGAAACTTACCAACTTCTGTCGCAACGAGATCAGCTCTTCTGGGAAACACCACCGATTCGACGACAGCGCTTGATTCGACTTTTCGCTATGCCTATCAAGGAAGCTTAGCCAATGGCGATCTCAGAGCCAGTTTCAATCGCTATTTTGCAGTCGGCGCTGGCGCAGCTTGGTTGCAGAATCGTGCGGCTCCGCAAAACCAAAATGAGGGCTCAGTCTATGAGGCTTATTCGGATTTGGATTTTTCTCGCAGCTTCCAGCTGACTCCCTTTTATCAATATTTTCGAATTCAGTCGGACGCCACGGTTGCCAGCCTCAATAGTGAAACTCTAAATACCAATCGCGTCGGCTACTCGGCTGGATTTCGAATGGGCCTGGCAAAGCTAGTGAAATTGTCACTGTCTGGTGGCGAGAGAGATGTTTTGACCTTGTCCCCGACTCAAGCTCGAGAGCGAACTTGGAATTTGAGATTGGAGACTTTCGATGTTGCGATCTAAGCATTTTCTATCTTTACTCAGTTTGCCTCTCATGCTTTCAGCTTGCTCTCTGCCTCATCCAGAAGAAGCAAAAGAGACGCCAAGCTCAGCGACATTTTTTATCGACAAGACATCTGCAGCTGTGACATCCCAGCAAATGGATAAAGGGCTATCAATTCCACTGTCAAAATCATTTAACTTCACAGCCTGTTTCAAAGACAATCAACTTTCAAAGGCAGTGATCAATCACGACTTTACGATCCACGGTGGAAATGCCGATCAGACAGCTCATTCAGATGCCAACGGCTGCGTCGTCTGGAACGAAAAAATTGAATACAATCATTTAGCCCGTGCTCAGTTCGTTGAAGTCAAAAGGGCCTTTGAAACTCATGGTTTCCAAAAGGGTCAACGAGAAATGTCGTTCGCCCTCAACCCATGGGAAGACAAAGCAGTCTCCTTCCTGGATACGAAACTGGATACGTACGTGAAAGCGGTCAACGCTGCCGCAATTTTAAAGGGTGCATCGCCCGGCCAAGACTTGAATTCGGCAAATGGGTTGGCGCCGCTTTCTATGGAAGATGTGACTGTGACATTGAAAGAAGATTCGATTTCAAAACAAGGCGTGAATTTGTCGTTGTCCTTGAGTGGTCCGATAAGCGTGTTAACAGTGAAATCCTCAGGTCAGACCGTTCCTGAGATTTTGACCTACGGCCATTTTGAAGCCGAAATATTTCTCATCAGCTCGATGAGCAAAAATCAAAAGGAAGACCTGCGAATCTTAACTGCACCGCAGAAGGTTCAGGGTCAGATCTCAGCCAATGTTTTATCTTTTAAAACGACACTCACTTTGTCACCTATCCCCCGCGCTGGACAAATTCAACTGGGCTTGAAAGTGACTGCACTGGATACTAAATTAGCCTTGGCGCCGCTGGAAGATGTCTATCCGATTGGCGAGTACGATCAGATCAAAGGAAAATTCATTCTCAAAGGACAAAATTTAAACGGTAAAAACTCAGACTCGCCAAAAACTGATTTTCATTTAGATTCGTTGATTAGAACAGCCACACCGGCTCCGACTTCTGGCTTCGGTGAAGCCATTCAATCGGCTTCGGTCATCGTGTTTCCACTGAAGTTTTCTTCGCTGCGCTACCAAAACAGTTCGACCTTGAACCGGCAAAAGTTTTTCTCAGTCACCGCTTGCATGGGTGGGCCGATTGATAAAAAAGCACTTGCTGCGCAAACTTTTTCTGTCACCAAACTTAACCATGTAGTCGAGGCCGTGATCTCCAATGACTCTGGCTGCATCCAGTGGGATGATTCTGTGATTTTTAATTTCTTAGAAAAAGAGTGCTGGCTCGACGGCGTGGTTGAAATCGCCAACAGCAATCTCGGCATGAAACAATCTCTCCGCCTCAAAATTAACCCGTGGGGTCAGGGCGAGTCTTCAGTTCGCGATCTGCGCGGCTCTTCGGCAGAATTTCAAGCAATCTCTTGTGCTGAAGGACGCTCTCAAGTGGTCCTTAGCAACTATACTTTTGATAAGAAAAACAACATTCAGTACCAGATCGACCCTTTCTTGAATCTAAAAATTCAGAAGGAAGTAATTTTGCGTCTGCCGCTGCATCTGAAACGACCGAGTTTGACAGATCCCTCAGGATTTGAAGAAATTCCTTTGCCGAATGGAAAATACCTTTTGCGCTGGGCTTTGGTTTCTTCGCAAACTCAGAATGTTCAGAAGCCCGGTCCCGATCTTTTTCAGGCTCAATCCAAAGTGGTGGTTGTGCGAGGGACTGGAACGATTTCTGAATCAATTATTTTAGAGTCCCCCGACCTGAAATCAATTGGCAACACCAGTCAACTGCTTTTGGAAGTCACTTCTGCTGAGCCAAATTCCCAAGCGGGTCTCTCAGTTGCAACTTTCCGTGGACCCTTGATTCTTGCAAACAACACTCAAGGAGCAAGCCTTGAACTGTTACAAGAAAGCGACCAGTCTTTAATTGCTTCTCTCATAGAACAGTCAAAAGAAAATCAGAAACAAAAAACAGCGGCCAGTACGGAGCTGAGTAAAAAATCAGTGGTGGCAAAAAATCAAAACGTCGTTTTGGTCAATCTGAATGACGAAGCCAACAC
>JAYTZS010000229.1:0-11467 GCA_043741885.1 Bdellovibrio sp.
GATGGGCGCCAACGAGATTTCTCCCTTGGTTGAAACACAGTTTGGCTACCATATTATCAAAGTCACAGGTCGACGAAGCTATGAAAATGCCAACAAGCGTTCCGTGCGAACAGCTGTGTTTGATGAAAAGCGCCGAGATGTTTTTAATGATTTTTTTGATAAATTGAAAAAGAACTATAAAATTCAGACTAATAAAAAATTAGTTGATTAGGGGTTTCCTTGATTTTGAATGCGCCCAACCTCGAGCGATCGGGGTTTTTTATTTTTTCTCTCGCTTTTGGGGCGCTCATCTTAGGAACCGGATGTAATCTCGGCACCTCAAAGATCTACACCAAACCGGTAGCTCAAGTGAACCAGCAGACTTTAACTGCAAAAGATTTTTCAGACCGCCTGGCAAGACAATTGAAAAGTTTTGATGCTCTTGCTGCTAAGGATCCGGCGAATGTCAAAAGAGCGAAAGAAGACGTCATCCGAGTTTTCATTTTGCAGGCCTTGACAAGCGATTATGCAAAGATCAATCAGATTTTGATCGATGACTCTGAGTTGGAAAAAGAAATCAACTCCTTTCGCTCGTCTTATCCCGACGATCTTTCCTTTCGCCGTGTCTTGGCTGACGAAAATTTATCAATGGCGGACTGGAAAGAAGACTTAAGGAAGACTTTGTTGTCGCGAAAAGTGCAGCAAAAAATTTCTGAGAAAGTCCCTGTCCCTTTGCCTGAGGAAATTCGCCACTATTACGAAGAAAATAAAAATCTTTATAAACGAAAAGAACGAATTTATTTGCGCCAGATTATCACCGACGAACTGAGCAAATCTCAGAGTATCCGAGAGGAATTGAAAAAGAAGGATTTTTCCGAACTGGCAAAAAAATACTCTGTCGCTCCTGAAGGAAAAAACGGTGGGCTGGTAGGCTGGGTAGAAAAGGGTTCAGTGGACGTTTTCGACAAAGCTTTCAATTTGCCCATTGGCGGCACGAGTCAAGTGCTCGAAAGTACCTATGGCTTTCACATTTTTAAAGTGGAGCGAAAAATGGGTCCCGGCTTTGCAACGGTGGATGAGGTGAAAAAAGAGATTATTCAAGCCATTTCTGGTAAAAGGGAGCAGGCTGAGTTTGCGGCCTGGTTGGACAAGCAAATCCGCTCCAGCAAAGTCCTCAGGGACAACGATTTGATCTCAGCCATCACGGTCGAAACGAGAGGTAAAAAATGAGAGCTTTTTGGATCACTACTATTCTGTTTACTTTTTTTAATATTACTTTTTTGAATTTATCGGCCGTTCAAGCTGAAATTGTCGACCGAGTTGTGGCTGTGGTAAATAATGAAATCGTCACTCAATCTGACGTTCGTGCGTTTAATAAAAAATTGGAAAACAATGGGATGATTGATGATCTTCTGTTGTTCGGCCAAAAATCGGACTCTTTGAAAAATAATTCTGCAGCTGAACTCAATTATTTGATCAATGAGAAAATTCTCGATTCAGAGGTCAAGCGGCTCAATCTTTCGGTGACAGTCGAGCGAGTGGAACAAGAAATACGCGAGGTCGCAAAAAAGAACAATGTTTCCCGTTTGGAGCTGATGAATGCAATCAAAGCACAAGGAATGTCAGCAAGCGATTATCAAGACTTTATCAAAACTCGAATTGAACGGCAGTCTTTGATTGAACAAGAAATCACTTCCAAAATCAGGGTCTCTGATGAGGATGTTCAGGCCCAATATGTTCGAATCAATCCGGCCACTGGAGCAGGAATTTTTGAGTACACCTTGGCACACATGCTTTTCAATTCAAAAAAAGGTGGCGCTCAGGCGGGGAAAGAGCGCGCCCAGGCTGTCTTAAAAAAAATTCGCTCAGGCGAGTCTTTTGAAGCCTTAGCCGAAAGAAACAGCGAAGATCCAAATTTTTCTTCAGGCGGAGTTCTCGGGACTTTCAAAGCTGGAGAAATTAGCCCAGAGATGGAACATGCAGTTGAGAGCTTGGCGGATGGCCAAGTTTCGGAAGTCATTGCTTCAAAGGGTGGCTTTCAGATCATCAAAATGCTTGGCAAAAAAATGGTCACGGACCCTAAGTTCGAAAAAGAAAAAGAAAAAATCCGCGGTCAGCTGTTTGAAAAAGCATTTCAAAAGCATTTTAAAAATTGGATCGATGGAAAGAGAGACGAATCTTTCATTCGAATCAACAAGTGATTTCCTGTGCGCGCATCTTGGTGACAACTGGAGATGTCGATGGGATAGGTCTTGAAGTGACGATCAAAGCTCTTGCGCGCTTAGGGCCGCAAAAGAAATCGCAATTTATTATTTATCGCTCAAGTCTGGTCGCTGCTAAAAGTCTCGCGAAACTGAATCGAAAATTTCAGCGCATTATAGTTAGCGACCTTGAAACTGCTTTGGCTCTGTCGGCGAGGCCTCAACAGCTGATTGAAATTGCTGACCTCCGTTCGCCCGCTGTTTGGGTTGAAGAAGCGGGCAAAGCGTGTTTTGAAAACAGGGCCGCTTCATTGGTGACTGGCCCTCTGTCTAAACAAGAAATTCAGAAAGCCGGATTTTCAGATATTGGGCACACTGACATTCTAAAGCGCATTAGCAGCAAAAAAACCGCCTTTATGTCTTTCATGGGCGAGAAATTCAATGTTGTCTTAGTGACCGGTCATATTACGACGAATCAAATTGAAAATTCTTTGACCCCCGGCTTGCTAGAGGAAGCTCTAGAAATCAGTCTGAAGGCTCGAACATTTCTGCCGAAAGCGTCTCAAAAACGACCTCTTGGAGTTTTAGGACTGAATCCACATGCAGGTGATCAAGGTTTGATCGGTCAGTTCGATCGGACTGTTTTAACTTCAGCGCTAGCGCCTAGGAGGAAGCTCGGTCAAGTCGATGGACCGCTTGTGCCAGACGTTGCCTTCTTACCTGAAAACTGGAAAAAGTATTCATTCTTCGTGGCCCAATACCATGATCAGGGTTTGATTCCTTTCAAAATGATTCATGGTTTTGATTCAGGAGTCCACCTGACCTTGGGTCTACCAATCCGCCGAAGTTCAGTGGATCATGGGACCGCGAAAAATATCTTCGGGCAAAATAAAGCCAACCCGGGATCAATGATCGAAGCTTTAAAATGGGGAGTGCGACTATGTACCAAAATGTGATCTTTCGAGAATACGATATCCGCGGAGTTTACGACAAAGAATTTGATAAGGACTTTGCTTATTTGCTAGGAAAGGCCTACGCCCAGTATATGTTTGAGAAACTTGGAGCGAAGCCTCTGACTATTACATTGGGTCATGATGCTCGAGTGTCGGCTCAAGAAATTAAGTCGGCCATGTCACGTGGTTTGCAAGAGTGCGGAGTCAAAGTTCTTTACATCGGCTTGGTGACTTCACCGATTTCTTATTTCACAACTTTCAAATTTCCAGTTGACGGCGCGATCATGATCACCGGCAGCCACAATCCACCGGATTACAATGGCTTCAAAATCAGCGTAGGAAAAGCCACAATTTTTGGCGAAGAAATTCAGAAAATGCGTCAGATCATTGAGAAGGGCGTTTTCCCAAAGGGCCAAGGTAACGAAGAAACTTTGGATGCATTTCCGGATTATCTCGATCGCTACAAAAAAGAGTTCGGCACCCTCAATCCGGTCAAAGTTGTTCTCGATTGTGGCAACGGAGCCGCTGGATGTATTGTGCGAAAGTTGTTTGAAGGGGTTGGTCTCCGCCCGACGATTTTGTTTGAACAACCGGATGGCCGCTTTCCGAACCATCATCCCGATCCAACTGTTGAAAAGAACCTCAAAGATCTTGCTGCCAAGGTCAGAGAAGAAGGGGCCGTTGCAGGCATCGGTTTTGACGGAGATGCCGACCGAATTGGTTTGGTCGACCATCAGGGAAATATGATTTATGGCGATGAGCTGATGGTTTTAATCAGCCGCTCTATTCTCGCAGTTAACAGGGGTGCCAAGATCATTGGCGATGTGAAATGCTCTGATCGACTGTATGATGATATCACCAAACACGGTGGCGTTCCGATCATGTGGAAGACTGGGCATTCTTTGATCAAGGAAAAAATTAAAATTGAGAAAGCTCCCTTTGGCGGAGAGATGTCAGGCCATGTTTTCTTTGCAGACCGAAACTATGGATATGACGACGCTCTTTATGCTGCACTACGAGTCTGCGAAATTCTATCTAAAACAGGCAAAACTATTCCACAACTTCTAGAGGGTTTGCCTTCGTCTTTTAATACTCCAGAAATTCGAATTGATACGACTGAAGAAAAAAAGGTTCGTATTGTTGATAAGCTGATTTCACAATATCAAGGCGGAGTTGGGTACAAAGCTAACTTCATTGATGGGGTGCGCATCAGTTTCGAAGACGGTTGGGCTCTGGCTCGGGCTTCCAACACTCAGCCAGTGCTAGTCCTGCGCTTTGAGTCTTGGACTGAAAAAGGATTGAACAGGATTCGCTCTCAGATTGAAGCCACCGTCAATCCAATGCTTTAGTCATCCATCGCGTATTTCGAGTTAGAACAAAAAAGCCAGTTTCTCCACGGCTCTTTTTGCTTTTTTAATTTTCGGCTTGATCCTGAAAATAAATTACTTAAAGTAATTATTTTTTAAAGTATCAAAATGGGTCTGCTTGAATCGTCCCGCCCGTGAACACATCAAGTTTGTGATGTCCAATTGGTAACTAACAATCGCTTGAGTTGATGGCTCATAAAACTCGAGATAACAATCTAGAAATCCCAACACATGCCCGAATTCGTGGCGGATTGTCCATTGAACATCCCACTCGCTCAAAGGTGCGTTGTTGTCCATGACGATCGTGTTACCGCCCAGACCGTTCACATGTGGAGTAACACCTGGCTGAAATTCGACATGCACATCCGCTTGCGGTCGAAAATCCAGAAACAGCTGCCAGCCATTCCATTTCCACTCGTCTTGAATGTTTACTTTCAAAAAATTCAGAATGATATTGTCCGAAGGATCTTTAAATGGAACCGTCATTTTTTTAGCATCAGTTGAATTCCAGGTGATTTCTGAACGGGGATTTTCCAATTGAAAATAAGAATTCCATAGCTCTTGGCTGTTCGGCAGATATTTCAAATAGAACTCATAAGCTGTCTTGGATGCGGCTAATTTTTTTACTTGAGAGTCGCATCCAGAATCGACACCCTGTTGATTCTGACACATTTGAAGGAGCCATTCCTCTATCTGAGTCTTTTGTTCTGCAGGCAAAGTGTGCAGAGAGCGAAGAACACTTTCTACATTTTCAGTCTTCTGAGAAAGAAAATAATATCCACGAAGATCTCCCTCTCGGCGCATCTCCAATTCAGATAGATAGGGAGACATGCCCTGCCAACGAACAGCCGTCTGATAATTTTTATCAACTTTATTTGCCCACAAAACATATGTCGCTTCATCAACCGTTGGGTTTTTCGGAAAGGGATCTTTCGAGTACAGAACTTTAGCAAGCTCAGGTGGCATTGTGTTTTTTAGAGTCTCATGTTCAGTCTGAATAATTTCGACATTGTAACTTTTTGCGGCTTCGATCGGAATGCCTTTGAGATCCCCCGGCTTTGTGAAGCGCAGTTTTTGCTCGTCTGTGCGAAATGAATTCATGTATTTCAGCCACTCGAGATTGCGCTGACCCAAATAAATGGCATTGGAATTTTCTGTGAGCCCCAGGCGTGACGATGTCTGCGGAACCAATAGTTGATAGGCCGAGCTCGGAGCATCCGGCATGATGTGCGGCCCTACTGGTGGATGTGGCTTCACGGCGAAAGCCAGTGAGCTTGAAAATAAAACTAAAAATACGCCCGCCAACTGCTTCAGTCCAAATTTCGTCGCATATTTCACAACAGTCCCCCTGTTAGAAAACAAAAAGCCGGCTGTTTCCAGTCGGCTTTTCAAGTTGCGGCCATCCCATCAAATTTAAACTAGAGGTTCAAGAAGAAAGGGCAGCTTCAGCTCATTTTCTACTCAATTAGTTATCAGGTCGCAAGGCAGTGCGCAAATTATAGGACGAACGCGAGAGCAAGGCCGTAAAGAGCAATTGCCTCCATGAACGCCAAAGAAAGAATCAGTGGAGTCTGGATTTTCTCAGCTGCCGCTGGGTTTCTTGCGATTCCCTCAAGAGCTGAAGAAGCTGCGCGCCCTTGTCCGAGAGCGGCTCCCAAACCAGCAAGTCCAAGACCCAGGCCCACAGCCATTGCCTTTAGACCACGATCAGAAAAACCAACAGCATGAGTCGCCACTGCAGCTTCCTGAGCAAATGCACTTCCAGTTGCAAGGATTGTCGTCAAAGCAACTAAAGCATTTTTTTTGTTCATAAAATTCCCTTTCTTAGTGTTCATGGGCCGTCGCCATTGCGACGTAAACCATAGATAATAATGTAAAAACAATTGCTTGAATCAAAGACACGATGATTGCTAACAGGTAAAAAAGAATTGGCACTCCCAGGGGCACCAAATCCAAAGCAACACCTAAAACAGTGTGGTCACCTAACATCACGAATCCCAAACGCATTCCCAAGCTCAGTGGTCGGACAGCATGGGAAATCAATTCTAAAACCAACATAAAGGGTGCAAGCCACCACACTGGTCCCAAGAAATGCTTGAGATAGCCAACGCCATTGGCACGCACACCCATGATGTTGTACATAATGAACACAAAGATCGCCATGGAGAAGGTGGTGTTGAGGTTCTCTGTGGCCGGAGTCACTCCAGGAAAAAGTCCGACCAAATTGTTGAAGAGAATAAAAGTAAAAAACGAAGCAAAAAGAGGCACCAATCGCCGGCCTTCTTCAGGTCCTATAACCGAAACTGCCAGTTTATCAATGTAGCCCGTGATCAATTCAAAAATGGCTCGAATTCCGAATTTATGAGCGGGAATAACAGCTGCTTCGCCTGTTCCAAGATCACTGCGAGCTTTGATGCCAATTCCAATCAGAACGGTTGTTGCAATGGCTGCCGTCGCGACATGTGCGTATTCGTGTCCGACACCGGGAATAAGTTGTGTCCAGCTAAAGCTCATAAATCACTTTTTGATCGAACCTTCCTGATTGAACCCGCAACAGCTAAGGTCGCGAAAAAACATGCAAAACCTCCAAGTGCCCATACAGGCAGCGGTGCAATCTTTTCGAGAACCAGCCACGCAGACAGTAAAAGAAACAGCGACTTTATTACAATGAGAAGTGAAATGGGAGCAATCTTTTTTTTGTGTAATATGGCCGTCCACAAAACGGTAAGCAGCGATAAATTGATCAACATGACACCTTGGGCCGCCCCGAATGAAAGAGCGGCTGCTTCACCTTTAAGCAGGCAGAGAAATCCCGTTTCGATGACACCCGCAAGCAGGACGACACCAAGGATTCTCGTCACTTTTTGAGCTCACGCAAAAGAATGATCACGAAAGTGATGAAACTAAGAACGATCCCTCCTAAAGTGTACAATCCTTTTTCATTTTGCAGAAAGTGGTCGAGGATCCGCCCTAGCACTACTCCCGCCATGATGAATCCGAAAAGTTGAAGCGCCCAACCCATGGCTCCGTAATCTTTTTGCTCCGACATTTTACCCTTCCCATGAAACCAGTCGTAGGTTTATAGCAGAGTCGGAGATTGGATCCAAAGTCTTATTTGCGAAGCCGTCCACTAGAGGCCGGTAGATTTTTCAGTCGTTCGCGAAGTCGTTTCACTCGCAGGTCAATATATTCAGGGATCGGATGAGTGGACTTTAGCTTCTCTAAAACCTCGATCGCTGATTTGAAATCCCTCAATTCTTCGTAACAAACCGATAGGATCATTGCCACATTGTCCTTAGCTGCACGTTCCGGAAAATCGAACAGCAAGGTTTTAAATACCGCAATTGCTCCGGGGAGGTCTTTTTGGGCGAGGCGAATATTGCCTTTGAGAAAGAGCATTTCAAATTTCTGTTCTTTGGGTGGACTTGAGCGGATAAATTCATCCACTTCATTCTCAGCTTGAGCGAAATTGTTTTGATAGTAATATGCTCGAGCGAGCTTGATTCGGTAATCCATTTGATCTTGAGGGTTCCTCAGCATAACGACGAGCTTGTTTAATTCTACCACCGCTTTGGGATAATCCTGTAGCTGATCAAAATAAACGGCAACGATCTGCTTCTGAGCGCCTAAACGCTCTTCTGAATTTTTTGAACTTAGAACTATTTGTTGATAATGGATGGCGGCTTTAGGAAAGTCTTTCAAATCAAAAAAACTAATCCGAGCCGCTTCTCGAGCCGCTTCAATTCCCAGCTCGGACTGGGGGCTTCGAATGATGATTTTTTCTAGATGCGAGAGGGCAATCCGAAAATGCCCCCGGCCTGTTTCAACTTTGGCGTCGGACATTTCCTTTTGTTCGGTTGAGGTGCAGCTTGCCAAAAATATGGAAGCTGCAATGACAAGCGGACTCAAAAAATCAATGAACTGGCGTTTCAGAACTTGAAGGCTCATTGGAGTCATCTTCCTCTCGCTCGACAACAGCAAGCCCAGTGACTTTTTCTTCTTTGTTATTTAAATTGATCAATCGAACTCCTTGAGTGTTTCTACCCAGGACTGAAATATCTGAAATTTTCATTCGAATATTTTGACCTTTATCAGTTGAGAGAATGACTTCCTGGTCATTTTTCACAAGTTTGGTGCCAATCACGTTTCCGACCTTGTCAGTCGTTTTCTGAGTGATGATTCCGACTCCTCCGCGAGATTGGATTCGGTATTCACTGAGCTCAGTGCGTTTTCCGTAACCAGCCTCTGTGACCATCAACAAAGTGTCTTTCGAGTCTTTTGAAATGACTTCCATGCCGATCACGTCATCAGCTTTTCCAAGAGTGATGCCTTTGACCCCTCGTGCCGATCGACCCATTGCTCTGACATCATCTTCATTGAAGCGGATCGACATTCCCTCTTTAGTCGCAATGAAGATATCGCTAGTCCCATCAGAGATTTTGGCTTCGATCATGCTGTCATCAAGATCGGTGGTTAAGGCAAGAATTCCAGCCGCTCGGATATTAGTAAACGCATCTAATGCTGTTTTTTTAATAATCCCTTTTTGAGTCAGCATCACAATGTATTTATTCTCAACAAATTCTTCGACTGGCAAGATGGCCTGTACTTTTTCGTTGTTCGTCAGTTGAACAACATTGGCAATCGCTTTACCTTTGGAAGTTCGATTCCCAAGCGGAAGCCTGTGAACTTTCACCCAATAAAGTTTTCCTTTGTCAGTGAACACCAGAAGAGTTGTTTTGGTATTTGCCAGAAAGATATCGGTGACATAGTCCTCCTCCCGAGTCTCCATTCCTTTCAAACCTTTTCCGCCGCGTTTTTGCACTCGGTACTGATCAATAGGAATTCGTTTGATGTATCCCGTGTTTGTGATCGTGACGATCATTTGTTCATCGGCGATCAAGTCTTCGTCTTCGATATCGTCGGCACTGCCAGTGATTTGGCTTCGTCGAACGTCTGAGTATTTTTCTCGGATGTCAGTTAATTCTTGGATGATAATTTTAAAAATCTGTTTCACATCGGCCAAAACAAAATTAAGCCAATTGATTGTTTTCATAATCTCAGCAAGTTCGTTTTCAATTTTCTCTCGCTCGAGGCCAGTTAGACGTTGCAATCGCATTTCAAGGATGGCCTGAGCTTGACGGTCCGAGAATTGAAACTGGGCGATCAGATTTTCCCGAGCAGCATTGGCTTCTTTAGAGGCTTTGATTGTTTTGATCACTTCATCAATGTGATCCAGTGCTTTTTTGTAACCTTCAAGGATATGCGCTCTCTCTTGAGCTTTCTTCAATTCAAAGATACATCGCTTCGTAACGACATCTCGTCGGTGCTCAATAAACGCTTGCAACATGCCTTTCAGATCAAAAATCACCGGTTGGTTTTTTGCATCCAACGCGAGCATAATGATTCCGAAGCTGACTTGAAGCTGAGTCATTTTATAAAGTCGATTGAGAATTACATTCGAATTCTCATTTCGTTTCAGAACAATCAAGATTCGCATTCCCTGACGAGAAGACTCGTCCCGAATATCGGAAATTCCCTCGAGCTGTTTGTCTCGAACCAAATCGGCAATCGTCTCAATAAGCTTGGCTTTGTTAACTTGGTAGGGGATTTCAGTAATAACGATTTCTTCATGGTCTTTCAGCTGAATAATTTCAGCCACGGCTTTAAGAGTAATAATCCCGCGGCCTTTTTTATAGGCCTGAAGAATTCCTTCCCGGCCTGCGATAACTCCAGCTGTTGGAAAATCAGGACCTGGAATTTTTTCGATCAATTCATCAATTGAAGCATCAGGATTTTGAATCAAATGAATGCAACCATCGATCACTTCAGCCAAGTTGTGCGGCGGAATGTTCGTCGCCATTCCCACTGCAATTCCAGATGAACCGTTGACTAAAAGATTAGGATAGCGAGCAGGCAATACCAAAGGAATCACCAACGAGTCGTCGTAGTTCGGTCCAAATTTAACAGTTTCTTTTTCAATGTCCTCGAGCAGGGCTTCAGCTAAACGGGTCATGCGAATTTCGGTGTAACGTTGAGCCGCTGGGCTATCGCCATCGATGGATCCAAAATTCCCCTGACCATCTTCTAAAGGATAGCGAAGAGAAAAGTCTTGCGCCATTCGAACCATGGTTTCGTAAACAGCAGAGTCTCCATGTGGATGATATTTACCAATGACGTCGCCAACCACCCGTGCAGATTTCAAGTAGGGTCGGTTGTGCATGTTGTTCATTTGATTTTGCGCAAACAAAATCCGACGATGGACCGGTTTTAAGCCGTCACGCACATCGGGTAGCGCACGGCCAACGATCACACTCATCGAATACTGCAAGTAAGCGTCTCGCATTTCTTTGTTGATATCGACGACGGAGATGCCTTTTCGGTCTTGATTTGATTCCATTAAATAATCCTACTTTTATACGTCTAAAGATTTTGCCATCAATGCATTGTCATGAATGAATTTACGCCGAGGTTCGACATGTTCACCCATCAACACAGAGAAGGTTTCGTCGGCAGCAACTGCATCGTCAATATTCACTTGCAGCAAAGCTCTGTTCTCAGGATTTAAAGTTGTCTCCCACAGTTGTTCAGGATTCATTTCTCCCAATCCCTTGTACCGTTGAATGTAGTAACCCTTTTTGGTACTGGCCATGACGTGTTCATAAAAGCTTGTGTAGTCTTCAAACGAATGTTCATCTTTTTCAATCTGTGCTGTGATAGGCAGCTGGGAAACAGTCTGAATTTGAGTCCAAAGGTTCGTCAGCTCCACCCACTCCGGTGCCTTTAAAGTATCAGAGCTGATCGTGGTCGACATGTGGTCCGCATAACGAATGGTTTTGAAAACTCCGCTGATTTTTCCGTTTTCGTTTTGGACTGAGGACTTCAGTCCGGTGATTCCGAATTTGGGATTGTTTTTAACCCAAGCTTCGAGATCGTCAATAATTTGCTGAAAACCCTTTTCTGAAGCAAA
>JAYTZS010000230.1:0-4121 GCA_043741885.1 Bdellovibrio sp.
CGAGAGCTTTCCTTTCGCGATCGAAAATTATTTCCGGTTTGGATGAGCATGGCAAATGGAGCGCGCAATTCTTTAATGACTCGGTTGAAAGAACCCAAGCAAGCTTGTCTGCTCTTGTGCCAACTCAAGTCTGGGATTTGGTCAAAGCTCACCTGCCAGCACCAAAGTCTCTCCGCGCAGTCGTCGTTGGCGGAAGTGCACTTTCTGTCGAATTGAGCGCACAAGCTCGAAGCTTGGGATGGCCTCTCCTGCAAAGCTACGGAATGACTGAATGCAGTTCGCAAATTGCAACAGCACGACTGAACTCGAACAATCGAGACGATTCAAAGTTACAATTGCTCTCTCATGTCGAAGCAAAGCTTTCCACTGGTGGTTATTTAAAAATAAAAAGCAAAGCTCTTTTGACTGGCTATGCTCAATGGAGGCAACAGCAAGCCATCTGGGTGGACCCAAAATTTGAGGGGTGGTTTGAGACTTCGGACCTCGCGGAAATCGAAGATGGCCACCTCACTTCCATCGGAAGAGGCGGAGAGTATATCAAAATTTCTGGAGAGGGAGTGCAGCTTGGACAGCTGCAAGAAAAATTGGAAACCATCATTCAAACTGAGACTCAATTCAGTCCAATTCATTTTGCGATCTTTTCAATACCTGATAGCAGAAGTGAATATAAAATAGTTTTGGCGGTAGCAAATTCTTTGCAAGCAGAAGTGCAAAATCTAGTTCAATCCTTCAATTCGAAAGTCGCACCTTATGAGAAAATCCAACAGGTCTTTTTAATCGACGCTATTCCGCGGACTGAGCTTGGCAAAATCGCTCGTAAAAAACTGCGAAGTATGATTTGAAATTACTTTTTAGCTAGAAAATCTCGGGCTTCTTGATCCAGCAGGGATTCGCTAATCTGCTGTTCATTTAAGTTCAAGGCAATTTCACTAGCTGTCACCACTGGCCCTTTGCCGACTCCGGGACAGAAAGTGACAACTTCTTTTTTCCAAGTTTTCGCATTCATGGTGTCCGGCCAAAAAGGCCAAGTCCGGCATTGAGTGGGGCGAGCTTCATATACCGAGCATCGTTTGTTCTTCAAAAACAGACAGTCAAAATTCACTCCATCTTCAAGCAAATGATAATTGCCATCGGTTCTACCACAGTACTTCTTGGTAAAATTTGAAAGTGTCAGGCCCAAATGTTTAGCCATTTGCTGTCGGTCTTCTTTTGTCAGGAAAACAAAGCCATACTCACCATGCGAAGTGCAGCACTGACCGGAGCCCTGGCACTGAAAGCGAAGCCCATCAGCCCACCATTTATTTTGCGGCTTGCTGGTGCTGCTGCTATTATCAGTCACTTAAATAAACTCCAAGTCGGTCTCTGACGGAACTGGGAACAGAAATTTTTTCTCTGGATCGAGCATCTAAAAAAGTGTGAGTCATCGTCACAACTGCATGAGTTGTGTCTTGGCTTTTAAACTCGTAATTCATCTGAAAAGAAGAATTTCCAATTTTCAAGACCGAAGCATGGATTTGGTAACTGTCGCCTGGCAGGAAGGGTTTCAGAAAATTGCTTTCCGTGTGGCGAATAGGAATCAAGTAGTCCTTCGTTTGGAACCACTCTTTCCAGGTAAAGCCAGCAGCTTGAATGAAGTCTTCAAAACAATCATGAGCCAGGCCAAAAATATTTCCGAAAAACAGGATTCCAGCTGGATCTGCCTCGCGAAAGTGCATCTGAATTTTTTTTTGAAAAGGCTCTGTCATTAGAGTCAGTTATGAATCAAGCTTTCCTTGACATCAAGCGGGTAAATTTGAAATCTATCCCTCCCGACCCAAAGAATGGTAACGCACAGCAATGGACCTTCGCAGCTCCGATCCTAAAATCTACGACCCTCGGGACTTTCCGGCTTATTTGCCGAAGCTGAATTCGTTGTATGATGATCTTTTTTCGGGAGGCAAAGGCTTTCGCGGAAAACTGATTCGTATGTTTGCCGACAACCTCAAGCTGTCAGTCAAAATTGAAGGCTTGCTCGCACAGACCATCGAATTCATTCACAATGCTTCTTTGCTGCATGATGATTTGGTCGATCGCTCTCATCTGCGCCGAGGCAAAACGGCGGCCTGGCTTCGCTTCACTCCTGAATATGCTGTGCTTGCTGGAGATTATTTATTAGCTCGAGTCATGGTCAATCTTTCAAGCTTCGGAAACATTCGCCTGGTTCAGTACACAGCTCAGGTCATTTCCGATTTGCTCGAAGGGGAGTGGCTGCAAGATTCCATTGTCGGGGACATGAACGTTGAGCTCAGTCAATTGGACCGGGTTCACAATTTAAAGACAGCCTCGCTTTTCAAATGGTGTTTGCGGACGCCATTCATAGCTATCGAACGGTATGAACCTCAACTGCACACGAACTTAGAAGAAATGGGAACTCTGCTTGGACAGCTGTTTCAGAGATCTGATGATTTGCTTGATTTTGATGTGCGAAACCAAGAAGGCAAAGCGGTCCTTGGAGATTTAAAATCTGGATATTTAAATTCCTTTGCAGCCTTTGCGACTCGGGGACTTGCAGCTTCAGCTCGAGAAAAATTATGGTCAATTCAAACTTTGGCAGAATTCAAAACATCTCTGGGAGGCGATTCTGCTTTCGACCTGGCTGTGAAGGAATTTGATGAAAAGAATATCTTTCTCATTCAGCTGTACCAGCACCATTTGAAAAATTTGAAGCTTTTCCTGACAGAAAGTGAACTTCCTTTGCTGCTGCAGTTGGAGCCGTTAACTGAACTTCTCTATTGGAGACGAAAGCCTTGAAGGGCGAATTGATCACACTATCAAAAAAGGACTCTCGGTTTTTTTCCTACATCGACGGAACCTTTTCTCATGAGCAAAGGGCCTTGCCGGTCACTTCACTGAACGTTAACACCGAGTCCGAACAAGTGACATTTTGTTTGGTGCCGACAGCCGAAATCGCTCAATCTCTGTTTGGCTTTCAATGGTTGCAGATTCTCAAAGTGCGCAACTTTCTGATGATTGCTTTCCCAGTTTTTTTGGTTTTTGCCAAAAACTGGAAGCATGGAATTCTAGCTCAGATCAATTGGGATCCACTGACAGGAATTCTGGCAAGTCTAGGGGCTTTGTGTTTGATGACAGCGGTGAACTTGCGAAATGATTACCTCGATCACATTTCCGGCTTAGACCGAATTCATCCACAATCTGGCAGTCGGGCCATCCAAAAAGGCTGGGTCACGGCCTTTCAAGTCAAAATTTGGTCATTTGTCTATTTGGGATTTGGCGTCTTGCTCGGACTTCGCGCCGTGCTCTTGTACAGTGAAGTTCTCATTGTCGTCGCGATTTTCGCTTTTCTTGGAGTGCTTGGGATGACTTCCTACAAAACGGGTTTGAAATACCGACGGTGGAGTGAATGGGCCGTCTTTTTGCTGTTAGGTCCTTTGCTGACCCTGGGGATTCAATCCTCCATGGGTGGAGGCTTTGATCTTGAGGCTATCGGAATCGGATTTCTGACCGGTGCTTTGTCAGTTTTCTATCTACATCTTAAAAACTTTGAACAGCTGATGGTCAACGACCAAGCTGATTTTCAAAATACGATCAGTTGGTTAGGTTTTGAAAATGGCAAGAAATGGCTGGTCGGCTGGTGGATATTTACAATTGCGACGTTGAATGTTTACCATCTTTTTTACTCGACAACTTTTTGGCAGGCGAGCTTTTTGATTGTGACTTTGGCGACAATTTTGCCGTTTGTTTCTCGCCTTTCGCAAATCACCAGTCCGCTGAGCTCGCGAATGAAAAATCTCGTGCCATTGGGTAAAAAAATGATTTTAGCAGTTATGACGGTTTGGATGGTCAAAGCTACCCTTGCTGTTTGGTTTTGGTAAATGGGCCTTCAATGAGTCAGATTTCTCACCTTAAACTGGATTTGCTGGCCCTCATTCCCTTGTCTCAAGGTCTGCTAGATGATTTGCAATTGGTCTCTAGCGAACTGCAAGTGGTCCCAAATCAACAGCCGAAGGGGGATTATCTTAAATTCGATTCAGAGGGAATTTCGCTTTGGGATCAAGCATTAGGTCGCATGCATCTGGATTTCGTTCACGATTCAGTGAATTACACTCGAAGTGGTAATCGTG
>JAYTZS010000231.1:0-4118 GCA_043741885.1 Bdellovibrio sp.
TTCCTCAAATATTCGCAAATAATTTGAGTGGTGAACAATCCCCATTAGATCTGTTTCATAAAACTGAACGCGATGTGAACAATAGAAATGAAGATTCTCAGACATTAGGCAAGTCCATCAGTGATTTCGCACCTCTTTGAGCGTCCCCGAGAAAGCTCGGGGGCGAGCTGCCGGAATGTCCGCAGAACTTTCACTTTGAGTCTGCTGTTTCAACAACTGAATGAGTGGCTTGAGATCAATTGCAGACGACTGAATCGCTGACAGACCTTCCGCCTTTTCCAAGCACTTGAGCAACCGGTGCATCCAACTGGCGCCCATCGACACTCGACCACTTAGACTATTGCCAACTTTGCCTTCGGCTTTCACTTGCGCCAAAGGAGGTACAGAAGAATCGGTTCCGCCCCTTTCGAGCAAATTTCGGTAAGAAGGAGCCAAACTTTCTGTGCTGTTCGTATTTAAGGTGGCTGTTGTCTTGCGCAAAGAGATCTGGCCCCGATCAAAACTCCAAAGCAAGTTGTCATACTCAATCCGTGCAATTTCGATCTGAGCTTCGCTACCGGCCGATCTAAAAATAAAGTTCGTATCAAACATTCCATGCAGCCACACTTCAGAATCTGAGCCCTGTGTAGAAACCGGGTGCAGACTTTCAATCACAAGTGAATCCTTAACCGATTGCTCAAGAATCAAGCGATTGTCCGTGGACAAACTTTCAAAAGCGAATCCGAAACTGGTAGAGTGAATCTGAATCAGCTTGGCTTTCAGAGGGAGCAAGTCTTCCAATCCGCGAAGTTTCAGTTTCAAATCGAAAATTTGCTCGAGTTTTGGACGATGCAGCCAGCCCTCAGGGCTGCACACCAGTCCACCGTAACTGAGATCAAACACAGGAGTTGCCTGAAGTTGCGGCCACGTCAGCTGCACCGTTGATGAAGTGTTGGCAGAGCCAGCGTGAAGCAGAACTCTCGGAATTCTTCGCGCCGACTTTCGCTGGAGGTTGTCAGTTGCTAACACGCGGCTTTCCTTTCAATGAACTAACTAAAAATATCTTGGCGGCTAGTGTGCTGTTGTTTTAGCTGTCTGTAGTTTATAGTCGTTCTCCATCTGGTTTCTCAATGAAAGAGCGACATGATGCATGATGGCTTCCGAAGCCATTTTAAAAATAAAATCTGGAACCCAACGAATGTGTCCTTGAAAAACAGCGGCCAGCGAAACTTGAGAAGTCGGAACTGGTGACTTCAGTTGTGCCTGACGCTCGACGTCTTCACACTTCACAACTCCTTCAAGGCCTTTCATCCACGGCCCTAACGAGCGAAAGAAAAACCGATGTCCTGTGCGAATTTCAAACACTTCAAGAGTCATTTCACGGACCTGACCCAAAAACTGAATCTCGACTGCTAGCTGAGATTGTAGCGAATTCCACTGGGCTTTGGGAAATCGATCCTTCCACTGACTGAGAATTTCAAGCTGCCGGGAATGATCAAGGCACTGGTCTGCTGGAGCTTTCACCCAGCCAGCACCTTGAAAGCTCCAATGATCAGGGGATTTTACATGAGATGATACGAGCACATCCCACGTTTGCTGGATCGATTCCATGGGCCGAGGTCTCTGCCAAAATGTTTGCTCTTCGCTGAGTCGCTCCGTCCACTGAAAATCATTGGCTCGCGGCGTTCGCAAAACAACCGGTTCTGCCGCCGCACTCAATCCTACAGAGAGCACTAAAAGTGGCGGCAAAATTCGGAGCGCACAAGGCGCAGAAATCCAACGATGAAATAAACCGTGAAAATTAAAATAAAATAAGCCATCTTCATGATGGTGAAAGTGAGGGTGCATGTCTGATTGGAAAAAATCATTGCCGATGTGGATCACAATGTCACGCATTGCCGTTGTGCCGATGATCGTCGCCCTGATGTTTGGCGGAAGCCTTGCCATGGATGTCACAGCAGCCTTGCTTTTTATGGCAGCCTCCGTAACCGACTATTATGATGGATACTTTGCCCGGCGCTTTAGAGCTGTCAGCAACATGGGAAAATTCATGGATCCCATTGCTGATAAAATTCTAGTCACTAGTATTTTAGTTATGCTGGCAACTTTGCAAAAAATTGATCCGGTGATGGTAATTTTAATTTTGGCGCGAGATAATTTTATCAGCGGACTGCGATCCGCTGCTGCCGCCGATCAAATCATTATCGATGCCAAACCCACTGGAAAATGGAAAACAGCTTTGCAAATGGTGGCCATTCCCGCCGTGATAATTGATCAAAAATGGTTGGGCATTCCGTTTGAAAAAGTAGGCTACTGGGTTTTATGGGTCAGCGTGGTGCTCAGTTTGACTTCGGGTGCTCAGTATTTTTGGGCTTACCTAGAGTCTCGAAAGCCACTGGAGAAAGTCCAGCTTTAACTGGAGCCTGTAGGGAAGCCATTGAACGCTTCATGCGAAATGCCGAGCCTTGAGATAAGCCTAATCCATAAGCAAATGCACCGGCTGCAATCAGGCCTACCCAAATTTTCATCCGTTTGGCGATCTGTTTTGCTGGATCTGGCTTTTCTAAATTCATGGTTCTATTTTTAACGAAAAAGTTGACAAGTCAAAGGGGTCCAGTGTTTAACCTAGCCCATCATCGCAATCGCTTTAATACGCGGGAGTAGCTCAGTTGATAGAGCGATGCCTTGCCAAGGCATAGGTCGCGGGTTTGAGTCCCGTCTCCCGCTCCAAACTCTTTGAGTTTGGAGGACCTAGAAATGGCAATCCCTAGTAATGCTAAGTACTTAATAACACACAAAACGAAGAAGCGCGTTCGCGTCGATATTTCATGAAATTTCAGCAGATTTCAAAGTTTGATGACAGATTGATGACACGCTGATGACAGGTTTCCAACCTAATTTAGCTCTGAAATTTGAATCAACCCGTAAGTGATAAAGTTTAACTTGGTCTCTTAGATACCCACTCACAGATTTTCGAAATTCAAAGACCCTAACATATGAAAGAACCTCTTATGAATGGAGTCGTACAATTTATTCGAAGTTTGGTTTTAGTTGCCATTATTCTTGGTGCTGGTGGCACTTTGGTTGAGGCCACTGGCATTGTTGGTCGTGAAGCTGCCAAAGCTCATCAGCGCGGTGGTATGTCGTTTCGTTGGTTGAACCAACAATTAGTCGGCGGTGGCAAATGAGTGGCGAACTTGATTTCGAGAATCTTCGACTTTTAGCTTACAAGCTCAGATGCCCGGGGTATCTTGTTGAAACTCAAGATCCAAATCATATTCATCCTTTGGATTTCGACGAAGCACAGTATGGGTTAGCACTATTTCTTAATGAAATTAGCGCCGAAATGTTGGCCCTTGTTCAAGGAGCTGAAAAAAAATCTAAATAAATTTAAGATCGGTAGCAATTAACCCAAGGCGTTCGTAAATCCGAACGCTTTTTTGTTACCTGCTTTGTCGATTATGAAACTGACGATAATATTTTTTTCATTAAATCGTCTGGCGAGTTATCGCCTGAATTCAAAAATATTGTTTCTGAAGGCATTAAGGTTTTAGCAGACAAACAACGGTCGACTTGCTCAAGTCTCCATTGACGTATTTCACTATCTTGTTTCGCATCTTTTGACATTACTTGGTTTTGAATTCGGGTTTCTAAGATATTTTTATCTAGGTCTAAAAAAAAGTGATGAATTTTCTGATCAGACTTCTTCAATCCATCGAAAATTTCCGTGAGATACTTAGGATCTACTAGAGTCATTGGCACTAAAAGATTTTTCTTAAATTCAGCCTGAAATTCTAAAGCGTAAGACACCACAAGTCGTCTCCACATAGGAAACTTTTGAAAATCAGTGCTTCGTGATTCTGGTACAAATCTATGAATCAGAAATCCAACATGCTCAGGATCGAAGATCATCGAATTATCAACTTTTTCTTTCAACATTTCTGCAATAGTTGTTTTACCCGCACCAAATGGCCCATTTATCCAAATAATCATTTTTACAACCTACATTTTATTTTTGAGAGTAAAACTAACTCATCAAAACTAACATTTTCATTTTTCTCGCTTGTTTCAAGCAAAATTCGATCTTGATTCCATACATGATAATCTCGTTCTTGAACTTCTTTCCACGTAGGATCTTT
>JAYTZS010000232.1:0-11442 GCA_043741885.1 Bdellovibrio sp.
CGGTCCGAATTTTTAAGGCTCGTCAGTACGCCAATAATGTCGTCCTTGCCAACCACCAGAACGTCATCGCCAAAAGCATGACTAAACTGAAATTTATCGAACTGAGGAACTTTGCTCAGCAGGCTTTTGATCGATTCAAGATTACTCATAACTAGGCGCCTTCCAATTGTCTTTCCACGGTCGTGGTTGCTGAGTCGCAATCATTCGTTGCAAAGCCATGATCCCATCCAACACAGCTTCTGGAGTCGGCGGACAACCTGGAACATAAACATCGACTGGGATCACCATGTCGCAACCTTGCAGCACATGATAAGCTCGGTAAAATCCACCGGAGCTTGCACAGGCGCCCATTGAAATCACAAACTTAGGTTCAAGCATCTGACGGTAAATTCGCACCAACACCGGAGCCATTTTTTCAGTTATTGTTCCGGCCACCAATAACAGATCTGACTGTCGCGGCGAGAAACGAACCACCTCGGCTCCGAATCGGGCGAGATCGTATTTAGGTCCCATCACTGACATCAGCTCGATTCCACAACAAGCAGTTCCATAAGGCATTGGCCAGAGGGCATTTTTTTGCCCCCAAGCAATGATCGAGTCGATTCGAGTGGTGAGTGCAAAAGATCGCGAGAGATCTTCAGTGGCTTGCGCACCTGAAGCTCGGCTTTGATTCGGATTTCTCCCGAAATTCGAGACAGCATTTTCAGCCATATTTCACCCTTCAAAAGAGGAATGGGTCATAGGAATGGATCAGACAAAAAAGGAATCAGTTATATATAGCACGCTCCGACAAAAAGAAAAGCCAGGAAAGAAAATCTGACAAAAGAAATCAAGCGATCAAAACAACCAAAGCGATCAAAACAACCAAAGCGATCAAAACAACCAAAGCGATCAAAACAACCAAAGCGATCAAACCAAAGGCTGCGCTTTGCTAGTCCATAATCGGAGGTCCAGCTGGCAAGTTTGCAACGCACCGGCTTTGGCTGCCTAAAATAAAAGCGAAAGTGTTGGGAATCAAATTGCTCTTCTAGGGATTCACTCCATAGAATTTATTCAAACGACATTCCAAGGGGGGAATACATATGCAAATACACGGACTCAGAAGGATCATTTTCGGTTTGGTCCTCAGTACTTTCACCGCTGTAACATCACTGGCAGCGACAACCGCAAAAAATCAGGATCTCTTAGTGAAATTTGCACCTGGCTCAGCGATTCAGATGCAAAGTCTCGTCGAATCCATGTCCACAGGTGGCAGCAAAGCCGAAGTTTTGACAGATTCTTGGGTGCGACTTCAAGTTTCTGGCAAGCGAGTGGCAAATACTTTAGAGGCTTTGCAAAACGAACCCTCCGTCGAGTATGTGCAACCGAATTACAAAATCAAATTGCTTGAAGATTATCGAATTCAAGATCCTTTGCGACGCGCAGCAATGATTCGCGGATTAGCCAAACAAGGAATTTTAGCGACTGCTCCGAAGCCAGACAATTTGCCAATTCCAGAAATCCCTCAGCAGAAAAAGGGTTCGGATCCAAAGGCCAGCCAGCAATGGGGCATGATTGATATCGGAGTGCGCGATGCTTGGAAAGTATCAACTGGTGCTCCGGAGATGATCGTTGCCGTGATCGATACAGGAGTGGATTACACTCATGAAGATCTGCTGCCAAATATCTGGCGCAATCCAAAAGAAATTCCGGCCAATGGAATCGATGATGATAAAAATGGATACATTGATGACGTGATCGGCTGGGATTTTGTTTCAAATGACAACAAACCTTATGATCTAGCTGTGGATCCGATCCAGCTACTCAATGGCGGTGGAAATCCGGGACATGGAACTCATTGTGCGGGATCGATTGCAGCCAAAGCTAACAATTCTTTGGGAATCGCTGGAATTGCACCGAACGTTAAAATCATGCCCCTGCGATTTATTTCCGACAAGGGCGAAGGCACGACTTCAGATGCAATAAAAGCCATCAAATATGCGGTTGATAACGGAGCGAAAGTGACTTCAAACTCTTGGGGGTCTGAAGGCGAAAATCCATCCGAAGGCGCCGACAACAAAGCATTGCGAGACACTGTTGCTTATGCTGAAGCACATGGAGTTTTGTTTGTTGCTGCTGCCGGAAATGGCCATCAAGGCGTTGGTTATGACAACGATACGGATTCAGCTCCTGGGTACCCAGCCAGCTATACCAATGAAAACATCATCAGTGTTGCCGCTTTGGACGTCGATGGACATCTGGGATCCTTTTCTAACTGGGGAGCAAAAACAGTTCATATCGGTGCGCCCGGAGTGAATGTTTTTTCAACAACTGTGGGCAATAAATATGACAACAAAGTTCTCGATATCGGTGGCTTTGAAGCTACTTGGGACGGAACTTCCATGGCAGCGCCACATGTTGCTGGAGCCGCAGCCCTTTATTGGTCTGCTTATCCAAACAAAACGATGAAAGAAGTGAAACAGGCGATTCTTGCGAGCGCTAAGAAAATTTCAGCTCTCTCAGGCAAAGCTGTCAGTGAAGGCAAACTGGATGTGAAAGCACTTTTGCAATTTCATTGATTTGGGTTTTTACTAGGTAAAAAGTTCCTAGGTAAATAATTTTCTTGGTAAATGCTTTCTAGAAAAATAAAAAATGTGTTTAGAGGCAAGCCGAGGACTCCCACTCGGCTTTTTAAATTCTTGGAATCTTCAAATGCTTGGGTCGTTCGTAGGTTGATTTGTGAATTTTCTGGGGATAGGTTTTTGTCACTGGAGGATTTATATAACATCTCAAAAGGCGCGGCTTACAACGCGGTAGCTGATAAACACGCTTTTGAAGCAATGAAAACTTTTTTTCAAGAAGTGACCCAGTAAGAAGCCACTCAGCCACTGCCTTGATCTTAAGCCGTTGAAAACTAGTTCTTTGAGATTTGCCTTTCAGCCTCTATTGTAGATTCACTTTATGAATGACTTTAATGGGTGACTTTTTATGGGTGAAAAGACAAGCGAACTAGCATCCGACAACTCGGATCTATTGCAGAAACATCCGCTGTGGTTTTACATCCAGAAACACCGTGGTCCTTTTTCCACTGGAATGTTTTTCCTTCTTTTGACTAATTTGGCCGATGGACTTTATCCACTGATTTTAAAACGTGGAATTGATGAGATGACCTCGCCCGATGGAATGAGCAAACTGGGTTTCACTGCGGTTTTATTTTTTGCGATAATGGCCACTTTGGCCTTCACTCGATTCTGTTGGCGAATTTTTTTTAGCAAGTACCATACTTTGGCAGCAGATGATTTGCGAAACCGAATTTTTCGCCATTTAACCACCATGGGCCCGCAGTTTTTCAAGCAAAATCCAATTGGCGAATTGATGAGCTTGATGACCAATGATGTGCAATCTTTTCGTCAGGGTATCGGCGCCGGAGTTTTGGTCCTCGTCGACGGCTTTAGTATCATGATCATTCTTCTGCCGCTGATGCTTTGGTTGCAGCCCACGTGGACTTACAAAACTTTGATCTTTCTCCCGCTCGTTCCTTTTCTGATTTGGAAGGTCACTCGGCTGATTTTTGAGAGATTTAAAATTCAACAAGATCATCTTTCGGAGCTTTCCGGATTTTCTCAGGAAACTGTGGCCGGCATTCGAGTGATCAAAAGTTTCGCGCATGAGAAAAACCAACTGGCGGCCTATAACCGTCTGAGCCGAATCTTCGAACAGGCTTGCAACAAAGTGGCAACTGTGGATTCTTTGTTTATGCCAGTGATGCAATTTGGAGTCGCCTCCGGAACTGTGATTTTGCTTTTTATTGCCACTCCAGATGTTTTTTCTGGAGCCGCGACAATTGGGACTTTGGTGGCTTTTCAGAGATACATCGCTAAAATGGTCTGGCCAATGACGGCGTTGGGCCTGGGTTTGAGTCAGTATCAGAAGGGAATGGCCTCTTATTCTCGAATCAAAAGTGTTCTCTTGAAGCAAACTGATATTCCGGATCAAGGCCGTATTGAAATACGTGATTTCGATTCTTTAGAAGTAAAAAATTTAACCTTTCAATTTCCCGAAGCGTCGGCGCCGACTTTAAGTGATATCAGCTTTAAAATTGTGGCTGGACAAAAAGTAGGATTGGTCGGTCCTGTTGGAAGCGGCAAAACCACATTACTGCATGTCCTGAATCGCCTTTACCCAGCACCACAAGGATCAGTCTTGGTGAATGGTTTGGAGATTCAGGCGATCACTCAAAGGTCTTTGCATCTGAACATGGCCCTGGTGCCTCAAGAGCCATTTCTTTTTTCCGAGTCCATTTCTGAAAATATGAAAATGGGTCGAGATTTCGCTGGAGATTTGACTGCCGATCTCAGTATCACAGACGACGAAGTTCTGCACTGGGCGCAAGTGGTGGATATTCAATCGGAAGTCAACGAGCTGCCCCACAAATTCAATTCCGAACTGGGAGAGCGTGGAGTCAATCTTTCTGGCGGCCAAAAGCAGCGCCTGACAATTGCGCGAGGGCTGATGACTCGGGCTCCAATGATCATGCTGGACGATTCCCTGAGCGCTGTGGATCACCGTACTGAGCGGACAATTCAGGATCATCTAGGCAATCATCTTGGTGGCAAAAAAACACAGCTCATTGTGACCCACAGGCTTTCGGCCTTGGAGGATGCGGATCAGATTTTGGTTCTCAATCAAGGGCGGATTGAAGCTGTGGGGACCCACCCGGAATTGCTCGAGAAAAGTCCGACCTATCAAAGGATCGCTCGAATCCAAGGCTATTTGCCAAGCGAGGACGCTCGATGAATGAGCCAGCTTTTATTTCTGAAGACCACGTCAAAACAAACATCACTTTCAGCCAGCTGTTCTTGAGACTGTGGCCGTACTGCCGACGCCATCTTGCTTTTGTTGCTTTGGTGCTTTTTTGTGTGGTTGGGCTTGCCGTGAGCTCGAGAGCTCTGCCTTTTTTGATTGGTTATGCAATTGATCACGGAATTCAAGCTCATGATTATGATATTTTGCGCAAGACCGCTTTGATTTATCTTTTGGTGCAGATTCTTCAGACTGTTTTTCAGTTCAGTTATGCCTACTGCTTCCAACTGTTTGGCAATCGAGTCCTGTTTTATATCCGGGAAGATTTGATTTCGCACATTCAAAGCTTACCCATTCAATATTTCAATAAGACTCCGGTGGGACGGATTGTGACCCGACTGACGAATGATGTTGCCACCTTGTCGGAATTATTTACCGACGGTGCGATTACTATTCTTGTCGAGTCGATTTTGCTTTTTTCTATTTTGATTGCAATGGCCTTTATTTCCTGGAAATTAACTTTGCTCACGATGTTTTCGGCTCCGCTTTTTATTTGGGGCTCGATCAAGATCAGCAATCGGATTCGTGATCTGTTGAGAGAAGCTAAAAAGATCTTATCGACTCTCAATTCCTTTGTGGCTGAGAACCTCAGTGGCATCAAAGTGATCCAGCTTTACAACCGAGTTTCTAGAAATCGAAATCACTTCTCAAAAGTCTCTCAGGATTACAAAAATCTGACTTTGCAATCGATTCGGGCCTACGCTTTTATGCAACCAGTGATGAATTTGTTTTCAGCCGTGACCATTTCGATTGCGCTTTATTCAGGTGGCTTATTTCATCAATCCGACGGCCTGGCACTGGGATCGGTTGTAGCTTTCTTGATGTTGGTGCAAGATTTCATTCCGCCCCTGCGTGAAATTCTCGAAAAATACCAACAGTTCCAAAACAGCTTGACCAGTGGGGAGAGAGTGTTTCAGGTGTTTGACGAAGTTCCGGAACAGCAATCCACAGCCGCCCGATCGCCGGAAAAATGGAATGGCAGCATAGAGATTCAGAATTTAAATTTCAGATATGCACCCCACCTTCCTTTGGTTTTGAAAAATATCTCTTTGTCGATTCAAAGTGGCCAGTCGGTGGCAATTGTGGGTCGAACTGGCAGCGGAAAGTCCACTTTGATTTCGCTCTTGCAGCGTTTTTATGAGCCGCCAGCAAACTCTATTTTGATTGATCAAGTTCGATTGGAAGACATTTCTTTTCAGGAATTGCGCCAACACATTGGAGTCGTCCAACAAGATAATTTTATTTTTCGCGGCACTATCGCCAGCAACATCGGGCTGCAGTCAGAAAGCCTATCACTTGAAAAAATTGAACAAGCCTGCAAGCAAGTGGGTTACTGGAATCTCTTGGCTCAGACTGGGCGCAATCTGCAATCTCATGTCGAAGAGCGAGGAGCGAATATTTCAGTGGGCGAAAGGCAGCTCATTGCCTTTGCACGAATTTTAGCTTTCCAACCCGATATTTTGATTTTGGATGAAGCCACCGCCAACATCGACTCACACAGCGAGAAAATCATCCAACAAGCAACGACCGAAGTGTCTCAAGGCCGCACCAGTCTTATTATTGCCCACCGACTTTCAACGATTGAAAAGTGTGACTTGATTTTGGTAATGGAAAACGGAGAGATCAAAGAGCGCGGCACCCACCAAGAACTTGTGGCTCAAGGCGGAGTTTACCATTACATGGCTTCAGCTGGGGTGAAATCCACAGATATTTTATCATCTGCTCCTGGCACCGAATTCCCATGAAAACGCAAAAGATAACCGACGGGAATGTATTCCCAACCATTTTCAATGGATTGAGGAACCAGTTTTCCATTGATACGCACAACCAAAGTTTCTAATTTTGGTTTTCGCTTGAGGGGAAAATCTGTGATGATTTCAACAATTCGTTTTTTTACATTTTCAACAGCTGCTGCCAGAGTTGTGTCGCAAATCGGCTGCACCAAACCATGTGAATCGGCTGCAAGCTCAATCCATTTGAGCCCGGGGACTTTGAAAGTTCCGTCCAGTGCAGACGAACAACTGGATTGCAAATTTGGAACTCCAATAAAGTTTAAAACCCAAGCCTGAGTTGTGCCGTTGAATTTTGGCTTGAGTTGATCAAAGAACTGGCGAAAAGATTCCGCGGTACCTGCCGAGCTATCGTCTTCATTCGAAAGTGCGACGATGGCAAGAAGCGCATCTGGACGCAAAAATCCCGCGCCTTCTCCACTCAAGTAATCTGGTGAGAGGGCTTGTTGGATCGACATCAAGCCCCGCTCTAAATCTGAACCGCCAGTTCCTTGCTTGATTCGAGACACCAGCAAATTGGTCAGATCTGATGATTCCTTGGTAAGAATTTTCGGATTGCCAACAAAGCGACCGCCGTTACCGCCCGTGCGCATGTCGGTCGTTACAACCACTAGATGATAATCCATTGCGAGAGCTGAGAGTGCTGCTAACATTCCTGGTGCTTGGTCAGCCAACTTCGACTGATACACATCCATACTAGATGAGTTGTCCACCATCATGACAATGTCGACTTTGTTATTGTATGAAACTGTCTGTCCGAAGTTTTGCGATTGTTCCGGCAAACTATAAGACTGTTTGTTGCAGCTCAGACTGAAAGTTGACAATCCCAAAATTAAAGCAGCTGTGATTTTTTTCATGGGAGTTCTCTCTTTCTCTCTCACTTTTCGGGTTTTCCCTCGACACACTTGATAGGATTCCATTGAAATCGAACAGCCTTCTAGGCTTTGGTCTTTGTTAAACTTGTTCACGACAGGACTCTAGAAAGATAGAGCCTATCCGAACAGAGTACTGTGAGCCTCACCTCGTATTTTCGATTTTTTTTAGTGTCTGTTCTTTTGCTTGCTTCAGCTTCAATCGCTTGGGCCAAAGCAGATCTTGTATCTGCAATCTATAGCAGTGAGACCTATCTTTGGCAGCGCCCCGGAATGACTTTGAAGGACTGCCCTGCCGGTGCCCCCCAAGCGCCCTGTGATTATCGGCTAAATTTGCTCTCACCGGGAGAGGAAGTGAAAGTGGTTACTGGTCTAGATGGCAAACCTGTCTCTGCCTCCAAGGAATTGATGGTGGAGAATCAATTGCAGAGAAAAAATTTTATCTTTGTGGAAATCTTCAAAGACGGTGAAGTTGTTCGAGGCTGGGTACCGGAAGGATCTATCTCCTCTCCACACGAATTGGAACGACCGCCACAAATCTGCTATCGAGAAGCCCAGGGCACGAATTCGGCAAAATCTGTTCAGACTCAAATTAGCAGTCTGCGCTCCCTATTTGAAGATAAAATGCCTTTGCCAGAAATGAAAACACCAGCGCAAATCGATCATTTTATGTGTCTCTACAACGAAGCTAAATGGGATGGAGACATTTTTAAGAAGGAGATCCAAAAATTCAAGGCAGCAGCGACCGATGCAGCAGCCGCTTTTGGTCTGCCCTATGGTCTCGTGATGTGCACGATGCTTATTGAATCAGGCCTGAACCATCGTCCCCATGAAACTAAAAAATATCGCGGGTATGGTCAATTTGGACCTGAACTGATAAAAGATCTAAGTGCAGTCTCCGAGCAGGCTCCGTACCGTGAGATGTGGAGTCAATTTCAGTCGAAGCATCCACAAACCCAATTAACCGACAAGTCGATTCGCGATTCCGCGGATCCGACAGCTTCGGCTGCGGCGGTTGCTCTGGCACTGAGATGGATTTATCAGGAGCGTCTGCCCGCAGCCAAATGTCGTGATTGCTCGACCAACTTGAATTTGAATCGAAAAGATCTCTATATGATGGTGACAGGTTACGACTACGGCCCGTACACAATTGACAAACTAGCGAAGCGTTCCCCGTCTTCCCTCCACACTGGGCAGCCGCCGCCGGCAGAGACTCGTCATTATATGACCCAAATGCTTCGATGCCTGTCGGCTAACTACACTTCGAATTTTCGTGAGAAATCGCAGTTACCTAATTTGCCAAAATTAGAACGCAGCTGTCCCTGAAGCAAAACTGAGCTGGGTTCTTTCTTTTTCTCCGGGCCGGTGTTAAAAACACAGCTTCAGGGGGATTTGATGAGCGAAAAGTATTCACTTTTGATTCGAGAGTCTCATCTCGACACTTTTGGACATGTGAACAATGCCACCTATTTGGCACTTTACGAAGAAGCTCGGTGGGATCTGGTTACTAGGAACGGCTATGGGCTCAAGCAAGTTCAGGCGGCTGGACAAGGCCCGGTGATTCTGGAAGTGAACTTGAAATTTCTGAAAGAACTTCAACTGCGAGAAGAAATCACAATCACTACTCAGTTGATCCAATTCAAGGGTAAAATCAGTCAACTGAAACAACAGATGGTTAAATCCGGTGGAGTTGTGGCCAGTGAAGCTATTTTTACTTTTGGATTTTTTGATTTGCTGACTCGAAAATTAATTGATCCGACTCCGGCCTGGAGAAAAGCAATTGGAGCTGACGATGCCGCTACTGAGTAACCGACAAAATGCCGGACTGCAGGACAAACGGGAAGACGGTACCTTTTGGCGCTCTTAAGGATTTTGCAGGGTGTGGAGGCTTTGCGTGCAGAGGGTGAGCGGGCTTTGGTGGTGTTTGATTTGGATTCGACTTTGTTTGATGTTAGCCCTCGCCTGAAAAGAATCTTGCATGACTTTGCTTTGATGCCTGAGCATCAGACGCGCTTTCCTGAGGCTGTTGAGATATTAAAGAATGTGGAAACTTTGCCTTCTGACTGGGGAGTGCGAGATGCGGTGATTCGAGCCGGATTGGATTCGCATCATCCTGAATTTCATGAGGCGATGAAACACTTTTGGATTCAGCATTTTTTTTCCAATGAGTATTTGCAGTTCGATCGACCATTCGAAGGAGCAGTTCCTTTTGTTCAAGAGCTGCACAGCCTGGGCGCCCACATTGTTTATTTGACCGGCCGTGATGTCCAGAGAATGGGAGAGGGCTCCGTCAAAACATTGAAACACTGGAACTTCCCAATCGATAGAACAGCACAGCTGGTGCTCAAACCTCAAAAGGGAATGGATGATGCTCAGTTCAAGTCAGACTGGTTTGCTGAAGTGCCTAAGAATGTTTATGAGAGAATCTGGTTTTTCGAGAATGAACCAGTGAATGTGAATCTCGTACGAAGACAACATGGGCATGTCGAGATTGTTTTTTTTGATAGCACTCACTCTGGCAAAGAAGAAGCTCCTTCAGATTTGCCGACAGTGATTAATTTTTTAATTGAAAAAGGCGGTATTTAATTTGGCACTGACATTGATTGCGACTCCGATTGGAAACGACCAGGATATTTCGCTACGAGCCTTGGAGACATTGAAAAATTCGCAAGTGATTGTGCTTGAGGAATTTAAAGAATCAACGCGCTTTCTCCGGGCCCACGGGATTTTGGGAAAACAATACGAGCAACTAAATGAGCATTCGAAACCTGAGGATTTAGCCAGGTTGGTGGCTCTGTGTGAAACACAAGAAATTGTTCTTATCACTGATTGTGGAACTCCAGGATTCTGCGATCCCGGAGCGGATTTGGTTCGTGAGTGCCGAAAGAAAAAGATTCCAGTGCGAACTTTCCCTGGAGCCTCCAGTTTGATGGCGCTTCTCTCCTTATCTGGAGTGCGTTTAGATCAGTTTGTTTTTCGCGGCTTTCTCCCGGCCGAAAATATTGAGCGAGCCAAGGCCTGGGCCGAGTGTCAAAAAGAATCTCGAGCGCTTATTTTGATGGACACTCCCTACAGGTTTCAGAAAATGCTTTCCGAAGCAAACCAGTATTTTTCGGATCGAAAAGTATTGCTGACTTTGGATCTGACTCAGGAGACTGAGCTGGTGCTCGAGGGAACTCCCAGCCAAGTCTTGAAAAACGAATTGCCAAACAAAGCAGAATTTATGCTGTTAATTTATCCTCGCAAAGAAAAATAAACTTTGCCACAAAAGCCGCTGCCGATTGATTCTGCAATTCCATCTATTTTGCAGGTTTTAGAAAACCGCCGGAATCTTGTTTTGTCAGCCAGCCCTGGTGCTGGAAAAACGACTCGCCTTCCGCCGGCTCTTTTGCAAATGGCTAGCCTTCAAGGAAAAAAAATTCTTGTGCTTGAGCCGAGAAGACTTGCCGCAGTTGCAGCTGCGACCCGCATTGCAGAGGAGCAAAGTTGGAAATTAGGCGACCAAGTCGGATATCAAATTCGTTTTGATTCTCACTTTCAAAAACACACTCGATTGATTTTTTTGACAGAAGCGCTGCTCAATCGGAAATTGCTCGATGATCCCGAGCTCAGCGATGTTGGACTGATTGTGCTAGATGAATTTCATGAGAGGTCTCAGCATGTCGATTTGGCGCTTGGTTTGCTGAAAGAACTGCAACAGCTGGCCAGACCTGATCTTCAAATAATCGTGATGTCGGCCACTTTAACTGCAGAACCGATTGCTCAATTTCTTGGAGATGCAGAGATCATCAAAGTCCCCGGGCAAAGTCATGCACTGCAGATTGTGTATCAAAAAACTGCACAAAAATTAAGAACCACGGAAGATTTCATCCGAGACGTTGCTTCGCAGGTTCGACTGGCCTTATCCGGCGCAAAATCTGGAGAGCACCTCTTGGTTT
>JAYTZS010000233.1:0-4100 GCA_043741885.1 Bdellovibrio sp.
GGCCTCATTCGAAGGGCATTTTTGACGAGATCCCGAATCGTGACCGATCCTGTTCCCTCCATATTTGCCGGACGAGTTTCCAGTCGAACCACATGTTCTTGTTGCATTTGCAATTCGGCCGCATCTTCCACGGTGACAATACGTTCATTGGCGGGAATAAAACCTGAGAGCATATTGAGCAAACTGGTTTTACCAGATCCAGTTCCACCTGAAATCACAATGTTCAAACCATTTTCCACACAGATTTTCAAAAAATCCATCATCGGCTTCGTGATCGAGCCGTACTCGATATAACGTTCTGGGCTTATGCCGCCTTTTTTAAATTTTCGAATGGTCAAAGCCGGGCCATCAATCGACAGTGGCTCAATCACGGCGTTGACTCGACTGCCATCTTTTAAACGAGCATCTACATAAGGTGTTTTCTCGTCGATCCGCCGGCCGAGTGGTGTCACGATTCGTTCAATCACGTTTCGCAAATGCAAGTTGGAAGTAAAGGTCACAGGACTGAGCTGCACTTTTCCTAGTTTCTCGACAAATATTTTTCGGTAACCATTGACCATGATTTCAGTGACTGTCGGATCTGCTAACAGATCTTCAAGAGGACCTAATCCCAAAGCTTCTTCGAGAACTTCCTTGATAGCTCGAGATCGATCTTCTCTGGCCATCCCGGGAGACTCTCGGTCCACCAGTTGAGTAATGCTCTGCAAAGTTTTTTGTCGAAGTGCTTTCTCTTTTATAGGATCATTGTTGGTTTCAGTGATTCCCTTTTTAAGATCCATAGCTTTGATCAGCTCGTTGTGAACTCGCGTCTTGAGAACATTTCGAATATCGGATGCCGAACTAGGCACCACATCATCAGCTGTTGCACTAGTGGAAATTTGCGCAGTTGTTGGAGTCGGAGGCCGATGCAATCCCTTTAATTTTTGTAAGACTCCACCTGTTAGTTTTCGCACCAGATCATGATAAGCCGCACTGACCGGAGCTTTGTTTTGTGAGAGCACAAATGGTGTGCCCCTCTGCAGAGCTCCTAGAGTTGTGATGTCATCTTGAGGAATCATTCCAACCACGGGCAAGCGAAGCGCTTGTGAAATAGCCTGAGGGCTCAGTGAAGAGCCGCCGACTTTATTCACCACCAGTTGAAACATGTCCATTGGAAAAGTCGCTGTCAGAAGTTCTTGAATCAATCTTTGAGTCTGGTTGATCACGAGTACTTCTGGAACAGTGACTATTGTGATCGCTGTCGCTTCTCGAAGAAGAGACATTTGAAAGTCTTTCAGCTCATTTCCAAGGTCCGCCACAATAAATTTAAAATTGCGCGAAAGAAATTCAAGCTGCTTTAAAAACAGATCTGAATTCACACTCAAGGTTTCCTCGGGCCCACGAACGGCCGGTAAATACATCAATCCCGAAGCATGAGTTGTGACCAATTGAGCAACGGCTTGAGGCCCCAAAGAGCCTTGAAACAGAGCAATCTCAGAGAGAGTTTTGTTCGGACGCAAACCCAAAATGATGTTTTGATCACCGCAGGATCTGGCGTCAGCATCGATGAGCAAAACCTGCGCCCGAAGTTCCAGCATCAAGGCCGCCGCAAAGTTCGCCGCGAAGACGGACTTTCCGACGCCACCTTTTCCACCAACAACTGCTATAAGATGACATTGAGGACTGATAATCATAGTTCTCTCTTCGGAACAAATTGCTTTAGGCTCTCTGGACTTTAGTCGCGCAATCGAAACTTCTTCTTAATTTTTTCAGATCCTGTCGATGCCGATGACTTGATGATTGGTGTGATGAAAACCACAAACTGGCTTTGATCTCGATTGAAATCTTTCGAAGCATACAGACTGATAATTGGATTGGGCGGAGTGTTTGCAGGATTGTTATAAGATGTGTCTGCGCGGCTTTTGATCAATCCGCCAATCGCCGCACTTTGTCCGCTGCGTACGACAATTGCTGTTTCTATCGAGTTTGTGCTTGTCAGTGGCCCTGCAGCTGAGGTTCCAACCAAAGTATCGATTTTGAAATTGATATCCAGACTGATCGAATCGGATCTTTCACCCAAAATAACCGGTGTGATTTTAGATGCAATACCTACTGGTTTGAAAGCTGTTGTCTGACCAGTCGGAGTCGCAATGGAATAAGGCACATCAGAATAAGCATTGATCGTGCCTGTCTTGCCATCTTGAACAATCATAGTGGTGCTCTCGAGAACTCGCCCATGATTGTGACTTTTGGCCCAATTCAATTTCGGAATCAAATTTGATATAGTCGCAGCGATCGTCGTACCGACACCGCCAGGTGAACGGTCTCCACTGACAAAGCTGACTTTTGAATCATCGCCAATTGTCGGAGTGAATTGGAATCTGAAATTCTTAGCATAATCTTTCTTGAGCTCAACATAGTGAACAACCAATTGAATGATTTTTCCAGGCGGTGGGGGAGCGGAAGCTTTTACGGTGATGAGATTGATCACTCCATCGTTGGCAGCCTTTGGCCGCTTGACCACTCCGTCCATTTCTGATTTTTCTAAAATCACAGCCGGCACATAAGTTTTCGCGATAATTTCGGCTCGTGTTTTTTCGTCTTCACTGCTCGCCACACCTTGCAAAATAAACTTATCATTCACGGCTCGAACTTCGATTTCTGGATTGTTGATATCGCGTGAAATGAATTCGGCTATCTTTTTTTGGGCTAACGGAGAAAGCGTGACCAAAGAAGAGGCTTGATCGGCAAACTGGCTGACGACGTTGTAAATTCGATTCATATCTCTTGGCAGCAAGATTTGACCGTCCACTAAAACCTTGTTGTTGACGATTCTAATATTGATGCCTTCAATATCACCGAGCAAAGATTGCATCTCTCTCACCACAGCATCCAGTTTGGACTTGCGAACTTCAATGCGAAACTCAGCGACAATTTTTTCGCTTTTCATATCCTTCAAAGTGAAAGTGCAGAGACCTTCATGCTTTGGATTGAAACGCAAAGAATTTATGGCATCCGAATAAGCAGCATCTGCTATGCCCAAGCGCTTGCAATCTCCTCCGGATTTAAAAGGCTTTGGAACTGGTGGCAGCTTTTCATCGGTTTCTAGACCCAATGTCAGACTTAAAAATTTTCGCGGTCGAACCGGTGTCACTTGCTCCTCGTCATCGGCGAAGGCTCCACTTGAAAGGCAGAATGAGAGAGCAAAGGTCATCAAGACATATGCCGCTTTTGTTAAATTTCTCATCCGAGGTCCCCCTGACCTAAAAAACCATTCAATCTAAACTTTTCGTGAACCTTAGAAATCTCTGTAATTCCCTTTTTTCTTTGGCAGCAGCCTTGGTAAGGCCGATCGCTGTGGAACTACAGCCGGTGGTGCCATCATCGGTGCAGAAGCCATTGGCGGTGCCGCGTCGAGATTGATTGTTGGTCTGCCAGCTACAGAATCTGCATTGGAAGCTGGAACTCGTGGCGGAACAGCGCGATCATTCGGATTTCGCAAAGTAAAATAAATATTTGCTGGCGATGTAGCTACAATAAAAATCAAATCTTGCGCCTCTTTGGGAGTCGCCTCGATGGTTAAAGTTCCATACTTGGTATCACTCGAAAGATTCACCACTGTATTATTTCGACCCGTGCTGTCGCTTTCCACGGTGCGTGGAATGTTATTTACGATGTTCACTCCTGTGGCCAACACCACCACGTCTTGCATGATCATTGATACTTCTCGCCGCTGATTCATGCCTTTTCCTGAATCCATGGCTGCATAAATATCGATCCGATCTCCGGGACGAATCAGCTTGGCAACTCCGCGGACTTCATCAACCGGCAAAGTGACAGCTCGCTTACTAGGAGCAACTTGCAAAGAAATTCCGGTTTCAGGTCCTGGGATTAAAAGTTTGCTATCAAGAATTTGCTCGCCTTTTTTGATGCCTTTTCCAGCCACTTGACCGACTGCTAATTCTGGATCAGAAAGAGCACCGGGTTCAATAAAGTTAGCAGGTCTTTGAACGACTTCGACTAAAGTGTCGTCGATGGTTCGCATCTCTTCAATATTTTGCTTAGCGATCAAAACGTTTTTCATGGACCCGAAATCTTTGTCATAACTGGACTTCACAGAT
>JAYTZS010000234.1:0-4089 GCA_043741885.1 Bdellovibrio sp.
GTCAGTTGGTCCATCAATGCACCTGAAGTGATTGCCAAAGAAGAGCATGGCACTGCCTCATTCGAAGAGCGTCTGCAAGCGGCTCGAAAGTGTGCTGACCGAGGTTTCAAAGTTGCTTTTCATATCGATCCGTTGATTTTTTATCCCAACTGGAAGCAGGGCTATCAGTTGTTAGCCGAAGAAATTCAGAAAAGATTTCGACCTCAAGAGATCCATGTGATTTCTTTAGGTGCTCTTCGCTTTCAGCCGGAACAGCGACACATGATGCGAGAACGTTTTGGCATGAATTCATGGGTAACAGCCAGCGAGATGTTCTCAAGTGAGGGTGGGAAGCTTCGCTACGATCTGAATATCCGAAAAGAGATGTTTCAATTTGTCATAGAAAAATTTAAATCACACAGCCCCGACTGGAAGATTTTTTTGTGCATGGAAACGCCAGAGGCTTGGATTTCATCTTATGACAAAACTCCGATGCAGGTCCCTGAGTTAAAAGAGCTGTTCCGTCCGTTGCCTAAAATCCCGAGTGAAATGACGACTTCAAAAAGCCAGTAAAATAAACCCGGCCATACTGGCAATCCACATCATTGTCGATGACGTCGGATTGTGACCTTGTTTCATATCTTCGACGTCTTTCATTTCAGCTGAGAGATACTCGGGAGCAAGCTCTGACGATTTTTCACCAGTTCGATACTGATTCTGCAACCGGCCCATTTCTTTTGGAAATCGAATCAAAGAGTTCTCTTTCAGATCCTTGAAATTTTTAGCTCTGGTGATCTCGATGATAGCTATTTCGCCGTCAATCTCAGAGACCTTGCCTTCGGCCATCACCGTGATTTTCGTGGCGGCGTTGAAAAAAGCCTGTCCCACCTCTCCGCTGACTGAAATCCACTGCACTGGATCGCCTTCTTGAACCAGAGAATGGGATCCCAAATAAGCCTGAGCCATCGATTTTCCGTCTTCTTCATAAACGGCCTTTCCCACAGTCTCATCCACAGTTTGGAATGCTTGGTAAGGGATCGCAGCAACAAAGGCATTCATCAATTGAATGCTCATTTTTGGCAATTGGTCACTGATTGGAACAGCCGGATGGAGTTCCGCCGTGCCTTCCCACAACAGATAGCCGTTTTCGCCTTCGAAGACTTTCATTTTCAAAGTTCGATCTTGAAGGGAAGTGATCACTAGGGCCTGGGCGTCGAGGATTTTAGAGAGAATGATGACATCTGCCGGTTTCAGATTTTTTCTTGGTTGAAAAACTCCACGGTTGATCATGAAGCGGCGGCTAGCCACGAAAAATCTTTGATCTTTGGTCAAAGCTTCTCGCATTTGCCACCAAGCTTCGTCTCCGCTAGCCGGGCTGGCTTCAGCAATAGGAAACACTGCGATCCGGCGAAGCAAAACATGATCCACTTCCGCTCGAACAGTGAATGGCAGCAGAAAGCCGCAGATCAAAATAAAAAGTATCTGTTTGCAGTCAAATCTCACAAATTCTATTTTACCCGGACCTCGGTGATTTCTGGCATTGTTTTTCACCGATTTGGAGAAGCTACCGACAAAAGGTCAGTGGACCCGGACCAAAGATGTGCTAACATTTTTCTTGTGAAAAAGATGATTGAAAAAATCCTCAAAACTGAAATCGTGTTCGCCGGTCGATTTTTAAAAATTTGGCGTGATGAAGTAGAGCTACCAAACAGCCATCGATCCTTTCGCGAATACATCAAACACCCTGGTGCCGCCATGATTATCCCTGTGCTACCCAGTGGAAAAATTTTGATGATTTATCAATACCGGCATTCAGTTGGGCAAGTCTTCCTCGAATTTCCAGCAGGAAAAAAAGATCCGGGTGAAACCACATTGCAAACTGCCCACCGTGAATTGATTGAAGAAGTGCAGTACCAAGCAAAAACGATGACTTTGCTGACTTCGATTCACCCGGTGATTGGTTACTCGAATGAAATGATTGATCTCTATTTAGCAGAAGATCTATCAGGTTGTGTCGGTCATTCGGATCCAGATGAAATCTTAGAGTCTGTCGAGTTTGAATTAGAAGAGCTCGAAGCAAAAATTTGGAACAATGAAATTACCGATGTGAAAACCCAAATCGGTGTATTTTGGCTTTTGAAGCATTTGCGAAATTCTTAAGCTTTGGGGAATTCGATCCATGCTTCAGTTTTTGGAAAGCCTGCCGGTCGAGGCTCGGTTTGCTTGAGGAATTTTAGAAGGCCTGTGTAGGCGCAAATAAAAGATTCAAATGCATGGTTATTCTCAACCATGGCTTTAAAATCTTGTTGATAAAAGAACAGATCACGACGATCTGCCAAAGTCTGAAGAAAAATTCTTCGGCTTTCATCTCCGCCCACCACATGTTTATGAAATTTCAAATGGCTTTTTGCCACTTTGAGGTTTTGGCCAATTCTCCAAATCGATAACTTAGGAAAAACTTCAATCAGAGGTAAATTGATTCTGCGTTTGAGGAACTGCGCTCTGGCTGTGAGAGGCGCCATGTTTGAGCCTAAAGCATGTGAAATTTCAAAAGTTTCTTCGAGGGAATGGGCGATATAAGCTTCAACACACCTTTGAGTGTACGGGGTGAATGTCTTTTTTGGCTTCTTTTGCCGGTTGATTTCTTGGTAAAGTTCTCGCATCCATTTGTTTTCGGGCAGCGAACAAGTTTCGTAACCACCACATTTGATTGGGCAGATTAGGCATTTCGGCAATGTCAAAGGCACATCAAAAGCGACAGTTTCTACTTCGGACCCAAATTGAGTGATAATTTCATGCAGTTTATAATCCGCCGAAAGGGATTCTTCATTGCGGACTTTTTCATACAAACGGGCGAGAAAGATTTTTTGTTGTTCCGGAAAATACTCGACTACAGCAACGCAGGCTTTGTCGGATTTGCCGCCAGAAAGGGACACTCCGATAAAGCGAAAAGGCTTTTGAAGGCTAGTCCCCGCTTTCGAAGATCTCTCTTTTACAGTGGCAGCTTTGCGATTGGTTTTGCGGCTAGAACCTGAAACCCGGCCATCTGACATGCTGTTTGAACTCCTTGTTGCAGAGAAGGCTCAGCCCATACAAGCACACAGCCACCACCTCCCGCTCCACAAATTTTAACAGCAGCGGCACCCGCCTGCAAAGAAACTTCAGCCAGTTTCTCGATTTCCGGGCTGGAAAACGCAGGTGCCAATGCAACTCTCGCTTTGTACTCTCTTTGAAAAAGTGCTGGAAGAGATTTCCAATCAGAGGTCTCGACTGAATGAGCCGTTTCTTCAGCGATTTCTTTGAGCTCCCAAAGTGCCTTCAATGTCCCACGCTCTTTTTGAACGGCTTTGGTCAACACTTCAAAATTGTTGAGGCCGGAATGATGGGCTTTGCCTGTGTAGATGAGCATAAAATTCTGCGCCAGAATCGACGTTTCTTTTTGCAGAACTTTTTGCTCGATGCCATCGGCTGTGTATTTCAAAATATTGATGCCTCCACTGGCAGCCGGATAATAGTCTTGCGTTCCAGTGGGAGTGTGCAGAACTTGAGATTCTAGATTGTGTGCGACCTGAACCATTTGATGGATATCTTTGAGAGAGCCTCGGCAAAACTGATTGAAAGCTTTGAGCAGGCTGATAGTTAAGCTAGAACTCCCGCCAAGCCCTCCACCAATCGGGCTGTCGGAGCGAGTCCGCAAACGAAATCCATTTTGTGGCTGCCAATATTGCAGCTGAGTTTTTAGCAAGGCCAACTGAGTGTCCGAATCTTTTAGGCACTGACTTAAATCGGCAAAAGACTTCTCAAATTTTAAATCTTCGGATACCAACTCAATTTGTCCATGCTCCAAAAAAGTAATTTCAGCCGTCGTCATTATATCAATCGCAATATTCACAGTTGTAGCGCTGCCTAAAAAATTATAAAGCGGCCAAAGATCTAAGGTCCCACCAGCTAAATCAACCCGTGTAGGAGAGTGAACTACGATAGGATTCATTTCGCATTTTCCTGTCCAGACAGAGCTGGTTTAGGTAGTTGAGACAGGCCTGTGACAATCGAATTGAGAGCGGCCGCTGAAATAGCAAACGGCGTTTTGAATGACGAAGACAGTCCAGT
>JAYTZS010000235.1:0-11293 GCA_043741885.1 Bdellovibrio sp.
GCAAACCTTAGGTTGCTTAGGATTTCTCCTCCCACATTCGGGTCAGTCACTCGGATTTCACCAAATAAAGGATAGCCTTCTTCATCAATGGCTATGTATTTATCAGAGAGGCTCATTGATGATTTTCAGTCTTTACGGCTTGAGGTTCAGCCGGAGTTCCAGGCGAACTCTCAGATGGGGTATCATTCAGAATTGTGCCAGCCGCTGAAGCAGATCCGGTAATCAAAGTCGCTTCGTCGAACTGAACAGAGTCCCCAGTGGTTTGAACCTTGGTTAAAGTCCAATGATCCTGACCAGAGCCATCGTCGGGTTGGCGTTCGAGAATTCCGTCGCCTTTGATCTGAGAGGATACCGGCCCGGATTCACCCTTGGCTTCTTTAAAGGAATAGACGAAGAACGCTTTTACTTTTCTGTCATCCATCACTTCCGTCCAAATTTTCTCAATAATAATATTTGTGGCTGCCGGCCGCTTTGCTTGCACGGTTGTGCTGATCAACTCGGCCATTTTTTCCTGAATGCCGGCATGCGTCTCGAAGCTGACCGCATTGTTTCGGTGAACCAAGTGCCAAGTCCAAGAAAGCAAAACTGCAAAAATAATAAGACTGAAATATTTCATGAGGAAAACCCCTGCATACTGACTTGAATTCAGACTCAAGATCAGAGTAATTCTATAGGGATGAGATTGCGTGATTTTCGTCGGGACTTCAATAAAAACTTAGGTCAAAACTTGAATAAGGTAACTGAGCTTATGGGTGGTTTGGCAAGCGAAGTTGTCGAGCAAATCGGCTCTCCTAAAACCAAAGCTGCCCTAAACTCTGCGTTAGATATTTTGCGTCCACACTTTCTCAGTCTTGGCGCCCGAGTCTCTGTGCTGAGCAGTTCGCAAGTGGAATTGATTCTGCCAAGAAAAATTCGCAACCTGGATGAGCATGGGCAAATTCTGGCTGAAGTGCAAATTTCCGCAGCTGTTGAAGCCTACCGAATGCTGTGGAGACGAAATGCTCCGCAAGGGCAATTCCAGATTTTGATTAAAAATGTTCACGCTCAATTTTTGAAGTTCACTCAAAGTGATTTGAAAATTCGCGGAGAGCTGAGCGAAATCACTCGTGAAGCAAGGTGGTCCGAGCTTGCAAAAAATAAACACAGCCGGCATGAAATGACTTTTCATTTTTACGACGATCAAAATCAGATTTGCAGTGAAGTCGAAATTCATAGCGAATTATTTCTCAAAGAAATGTTGGAATGGAAATAAAATGCCAGTTCTGGAATCCGAATTCGATTTAAACTCGACGCAGTTCAATGCTAATCAAGTGCACATGCAGTCCCTGTTAACAGAGTGGCGGGCACGTCTTGAGCAGGTCAAGTTGGGCGGCGGTTGTGAAGCACTAGAAAAACACAAAGCTCGCGGCAAAATGACGGCTCGGGAGCGAATCGAAGGACTGCTCGATCCTGGAACTTCGTTTCTCGAATTCTCAACTTTGGCTGCATGGGGCATGTATGATAACCAGGCTCCAGGTGCTGGAGTGATCACGGGAATTGGAGTCGTCTCGGCTGTTGAGTGTATAATAGTAGCAAACGACGCCACCGTGAAAGGCGGCACTTATTTTCCAATGACAGTGAAAAAACATTTGCGGGCTCAGGAAGTCGCGATGGAAAATGGACTGCCGTGCATTTATCTTGTCGATAGTGGCGGAGCCTTTTTGCCGATGCAGGCCGATGTCTTTCCAGATCGTGATCATTTTGGACGTATCTTTTACAACCAGGCTCGAATGTCTGCCGTAGGTATTTCGCAAATTTCTGTGGTCATGGGTTCCTGCACAGCTGGCGGAGCTTATGTTCCTGCGATGAGTGATGAAAATGTCATCGTCAAAGGAAATGGAACTATTTTTCTTGGTGGGCCCCCTTTAGTCAAAGCAGCGACTGGAGAAGAAGTAACAGCGCAAGATTTAGGTGGCGCCCATGTTCATTGCGACGTCAGCGGAGTAACCGATCACTTTGCTGAAAATGATGAGCATGCTTTGGAAATCACTCGAGAGATTGTGTCGCATTTGAATCATCGAAAGCAAGTCGAGCTCTCGACGATTCCAGTCGAAGAGCCTCACTACCCAAGCAAAGAAATTTACGGAATCGTTTCCAAAGATGCCCGAGTTCCTTATGATGTCAGAGAGATTATCTCCCGGATTATCGATGGCAGTCAGCTGCATGAGTTCAAACATAATTATGGGACGACTTTGGTTTGTGGATTTGCTCATATCTGGGGATTTCCAGTAGGCATCATTGCTAACAACGGGGTTTTATTTAGTGAGTCGGCCTTGAAAGCCACTCATTTTATAGAGCTTTGCGAGCAAAGAATGGTGCCTCTCGTTTTTTTGCAAAACATTACTGGGTTTATGGTCGGGCGAAAATACGAGAACGAAGGAATTGCAAAGCACGGAGCAAAAATGGTGATGGCAGTGTCGAACGCTCGAGTGCCGAAATTCACTGTTGTGATTGGAGGCTCCTATGGAGCTGGAAATTATGGAATGTGCGGCCGTGCTTTCCAACCGCGTCAGCTCTGGATGTGGCCGAACGCTCGAATTTCTGTGATGGGCGGAGAGCAGGCAGCTAATGTTTTACTGACTGTCAAAATGGATCAAAAATCCACTGCCACACCAATGACTCCTGCTGAACAAAATGATTTTAAAAAACCAACTTTAGAAAAATATGACACTGAGAGCTCGGCCTATTACTCGACAGCGCGGCTTTGGGACGACGGGATTATCGATCCAGCCGACACTCGGCGAGTTCTCGGTTTGGGTCTTGCTGCTAGCTTGAATAAGGACTGGGGTCCCATTCGTCAAGGCGTTCTCAGAATGTAAGGATGAAAGAAAATGATCAAAGTCACTGAAGAAAAAAACATTGCGTTTGTCAGCTTGAACCGTCCAGACGTGCGAAATTCTTTTCATCCTCATTTGATTGAAAAAATCACGACAACTTTTCAAACTTTGTCGAAGAGAAATGATTTGCGGGCTGTGGTGCTTTCCGGAGAGGGCAAAGTTTTTTGTGCCGGAGCTGATTTGAACTGGATGAAAGAAATGGTTCAATACAATCTGCAGAAAAATCAAGAAGATGCTCAGCACCTTTTCAAAATGTTTGAATCAGTTTGGAAATGTCCGATTCCAGTGATTGGATTGATTCACGGCGCAGCTTTCGGCGGTGCTCTCGGATTGGTTGCCTGCTGTGATTATGTGATTGCCGAAGAGAGAACTAAGCTTTGTTTTTCGGAAGTTCGATTGGGGCTTGTGCCCGCGGTGATTAGCAGTTTCATTTTGCGGAAATGCACTCCAGGGGTAATGACTCCCTTGATGCTGACTGGAAAAATTTTCGTTCCGAAAGAAATTGCTGGATGTGGCTTTATTCACGACATCGTTCCTGAAAATCATTTGGCTGAAGCTTTATCTAAAGTGACTCAGGCCCTGAATGATTCGGGCCCAGAAGCTGTTCGAGATACCAAACGCCTCGCTCAAATTGCCCGAGATTTAGATTGGCCTCAGTCGCAAGCCGAAACTTGCCAAGTGATTGCACAGCGCCGAGTGAGTTCCGAAGGGCAAGAAGGTCTCCTTGCTTTTCTAGAAAAGCGGGATCCTTCTTGGAAAGTTCAAAATGGCAATTAAGAAAATCTCAAAGCTGGCTATCGCCAATCGGGGCGAAGTCGCAGTTCGAATCATTCGTGCTTGCGAAGAATTTGGGATCGAAAGTATCCTTTTGCATTCAGAAGCAGATATGTCCACTCGAGCTTATCGGCTGGCCAACAAAAAGATTTGCATCGGACCTGCGGCTACCAGTGAAAGCTATTTAAATATTACAGCAAATATCCAAGGCGCTTTAGCTGCTGGAGCAGATGCTGTGCATCCAGGCTTTGGGTTTTTGTCAGAGAATTCCGATTTCGCTGAAGCCTGTGAAAAAGCCGGGCTGATTTTTGTTGGACCATCTGCCAAGTCCATGCGGATGCTCGGAGACAAAGTCAGCTGCAAAGAACTAGCTAAAAAACTGAAGCTCCCTATTGTACCAGGCTATGACGGCCACAATCAGACTTTGGAATTTCTAATCAACGAGGCCGAGAAAATTGGTTATCCTGTGATTGTCAAAGCTGCTGCTGGTGGCGGCGGTCGGGGAATGAAAATTTTAAGAAATTCTCAAGAAGCCATTGAGCTGATCGAGTCGGCTCAACGTGAAGCTCAATCGGCATTTGGTTCTGCACTGGTATTTCTGGAAAAATACTTGGACCGCGCGAAACATATTGAATTTCAAATCTTTGGCGACTCCACTGGCCGAATCATTCATCTCTTGGACCGCGAGTGCTCCGTTCAACGCCGACACCAAAAAATTATCGAAGAGGCCACATCTCCCTCTTTGAGTCCAGAGCTTCGCCGGCAAATGGGCGAAGCGGCGATTCTGATTGCTTCCCAGGCTTGCTACCAAGGAGCGGGGACGGTTGAATTCCTGCTGCAAGACGGGCAATTCTATTTGCTCGAGGTGAACACTCGGCTTCAAGTCGAACATCCAGTCACTGAAATGGTAATGGGAGTAGACCTCGTCAAAGCACAAATTCTGACGGCTCAAGGAGATTCGGTGTTTCCTGAGCAGCAGACAATGGCCCCTCGTGGGCACTCGATTGAGTGCCGCATTTATGCCGAAAATCCTTACCTTGGCGGGGTCCCATCCACTGGCATCCTTGGAAAAGTGGTCTGGCCGGAGGGTCCTGGGCGACGCTTTGAATATGGCTTCGAAGAAGGCGACGAGATCACTCCGTATTATGACCCGATGATTGCTAAAGTTATTGTTTGGGATGAAACTCGAACTCGAGCCATTCAAAAAATGAAGTTGGTCTTGCGGGAATCAATCATCTTTGGAGTGCAAACAAATATTCCCTATCTGCTCAAAGTCCTTTCGCACCCGGAGTTTGTGCAGGGACGCATGACCACTCGATTTATTGAAACTTATTTTTCGGAGGCTTTGCCTCTTCCAGAGTTGACTGTGTCTGAAAAAGGATTTGCCGAGAAAATGGTTCTGACTCTGAAGCAGCCAAAACAAACTGGTGATTCGAATCCGACTTTTGCCTCTCCATGGCAGCATTTTTGGAGGGGAATCTAATGGCAAACACAGCTCAGTTGATCAAAGGTCAGCTTTGGGTGCACTTTGAAGGTCGCACCTTTTTATATGAAAACTCGCGGGAGAAAAAATTTGGCAGGAAAAGCGCTGGTCACAAAAATCCAGGCGAGCTAACGGCGCCCATGCCAGGCAAAGTCACCAAGCTTTTCAAAAAGATCGGAGATCCAGTGCAAGCTGGGGAAGCCGTGTTGGTAATGGAAGCGATGAAAATGGAGTACACTTTGAAAGCCGGTTTGGCTGGTTCTATCGCTGAGCTGTTTTGCCAAGCAGGCGACCAAGTTCAACTGGGAAAAATTTTAGTGCAAATTGAAGTGGTAAAATCATGAACAACAAAGTTGTGATTGTCGAAGTGGGTTTGAGAGACGGCTTGCAAAATGAAAAAGCGGTCGTGACAAATGAGATCAAAATCGAGACAGCTCGGCGCTTGGCTTTGGCTGGAGTGCAAAGATTAGAAGTCGGTGCCTTCGTTCGACCAGACAAGGTCCCGCAAATGGTAGGTTCATTTGAAGTGACTGTGGAAGTCTTGAAACTACAAGCGGACAAAAAAATTCCAGAAGCTGTCCAGTTTTCAGCTCTCGTTCCGAATGAAAAAGGAATGCTTGAAGCTTTGAGAGCTGGCGTCCGTGAAATTGCCATCTTTGCTTCTGCAACCGAATCTTTTTCTCAAGCCAATACTAACTGCTCCATCGAAGAAAGTTTTCAGCGCTTTGCGCCCGTGATGAAATTGGCGAAACAAAATAAAGTAAAAGTGCGGGGGTATCTTTCGATGTGTTTTGGCTGTCCGTTCGAAGGCCGAGTTCCCGAAGAGAAAGTCACTGAGTTGAGCCAAAGACTGAACGAATTGGGCTGTTTCGAAATTTCGATCGGGGACACGATTGGCTCGGCGGATCCCAAACAAGTTTCCAATTTATTTGAGAAATTACAGAAAGTACTGCCACTGCGCAAACTCGCAGCTCATTTTCATGACACTCGTGGAACAGCTTTGGCGAATGCTTTGATGGCTTACCAGGTCGGTGTTCGCGTTTTCGACACAAGTCTAGGCGGACTTGGTGGCTGTCCTTACGCTCCTGGCAGCGCTGGGAATGTTTCCACCGAAGATATCGTCTACATGTTTGAGCGCATGGGGATTGAAACTGGGATTGATTTGCCTCAATATATCGAAATCAATCATTGGTTCAGCGACGCAACAGGAAAACAGCTTTTATCAAAAGTTGGAAAAGCCGGACTTCCCAAAGCCTAAATTTCTATAAGGAGTTCCGAATGCGTATCTCCGATGTCTCAATTCGCAATCCGGTTTTTGCATGGATGTTGATGGTCGCACTGATTACCTTCGGGGCAATCAGCTTTTCGCGAATGGGGGTCAGCCAGCTGCCCGATGTGGATTTTCCTGTGGTCAACGTTGCACTGACACTTGAAGGTGCCGCTCCAGAAATCATGGAAACCTCCGTCATCGATCCCCTCGAAGATGCTTTGTCCACAGTCGAGGGAGTGCGAACCATAACTTCCACTTCGCGCACGGGTCTAGCCAGCGTGACAGTCGAGTTTGAACTGGAGCGAGACATCAATGTTGCGCTTCAAGAAGTTCAGACCAAAGTGGCTCAAGCTCAAAGATTGCTGCCTGCGAAGGTCGACCCACCTGTCATTTCTAAAACAAATCCAGACGATTCTCCGATTCTTTGGCTGGCTTTGACCTACGATAAAGACGATCCCGAATTTCTGATGAAATACGCCAAAGACTACCTCAAAGACCGATTCACTACAGTTCATGGTGTTGGTGAAGTGAGTTTGGGCGGTTACACAGCCCCTGCTCTCAGAGTCTGGGTGAAGCCGACAACACTGACTAAATTTAATATTGCGGTCAATGACATTATTGATGCGATCAAAACCGAACACTCGGAAATGCCAGGTGGTTTTGTCGAAACCGAAAGACAAAACTTCAATGTTCGCACGATGGGAGAAGCTAAAAACGTAGACGAATTCAAGTCGATTGTCATCAGCCACCGTGCTGGCTCTTTGATTCAGGACTCGTCAAACATGGTAAAGCTGGGCCAAGTCGCTGAGGTCAAAGAGGGCCTGGATGACATTCGTCGAATGTCTCGTTTCAACAAACAGCCCGCTCTCGGTTTAGGAGTTAAAAAACAGAGGGGCTCCAATGCCGTCGCTGTCGCCAATGCAGTGAAAGAAAAAATGAAAGAGCTCAGAGAAAAGCTGCCTCCGGGAATGCATCTTAACGTGAATTTTGATAGCACTGTGTTTATTGAGCAATCGGTTCATGCCTTGACCGAGCATTTGGTCTTGGCAGTCTTATTGACCTCTCTTGTCTGTTGGATGTTCCTGGGAAGCTTTTCTGCCACTTTGAATGTGCTGTTATCGATTCCAACATCGATCATGGGAGCGTTCATTGGTTTGTATTTTTTCGGTTTCACTCTGAACACTTTCACGCTGTTGGGATTGACTTTAGCTATAGGTATTGTCGTCGATGATGCCATCATGGTTCTGGAAAATATTTTTAGGTACAACGAAAAGGGTGTTGGTCGAATAGAGTCTGCAATTATTGGAGCTCGGGAAATTACTTTTGCAGCACTTGCCGCCAGCATCGCCGTCGTTGCTATTTTTCTTCCGGTGGCTTTCATGAAAGGCATCATAGGAAAGTACTTTCTGCAATTCGGAGTGACTATCTCCCTCGCCGTCATACTTTCTCTGTTAGAGGCTTTGACCATCACTCCGATGAGATGTGCCACGTTTGTGCAGCACGGAGAGCGGACAACTAAATTAGGTAAAGGTTTTGAGCGTGGAATGGAAAGGCTGAAATCTTTCTACGAGAAAAGTTTAGGCTGGTCTTTGAATCATAGCTGGAAAATTTTGCTCTCTTCGATTGTTTTTGTGGCGGCCTCTTTCTTGGTTGTCAAAGGCTTGAACAAAGAAATGATCCCATTGCAAGATCAGTCAATTTTTATCACTCGAGTTCAGTGTCCCATTGGCAGTTCTCTTTCTTTTACAGATAATAAAATGAAAGAGCTTGAAGCTTGGTTTCTCGCTCGGCCAGAAATTGAGAAAGTCTACGCAGCTGTCGGGGGATTTGCAGGCCAGTCCAATGATTCGAACACAGGGTTTATGTTTGTGACGATGAAAGACAAGGGAAACCGCCCTGAAGATCCAGAAAGAAAAAAAGCACTGTCAGAGCAAGAGTTTATGGACGTGGCCCGACAGAATTTCAAACAGGTCAAAGAGGCCAAAGTTTTTATGCAAGATCTTTCCAGCCGCGGGTTTGGAACAGGCCGAGGGTTTCCCGTTGAACTGAGAGTCTCTGGTCCCGATTGGACAAAACTCGCTCAACAAAATGAAAAGCTAATGGACGCTATGAAAACATCGGGCCTGATGGTGGACGTTGATTCGGATTATCTCGTCGGAATGCCAGAAATTCAAATCACTCCAGACCGGGAGCAAGCTGCTCTCCACGGTGTTAGTATCAGCGCCATCGGAACCACAGTAAATGCGCTGATTGGCGGAGTGAAGGCGGGTCAGTACGAAAAAGACGGACATCGCTATGATATTCGATTGAAAATTATGGAGACGGACAACCAATTGGCAGAAATTGATAAACTTCTCATCGGCAACAATCGCTCCAACTTGATTCCGATCACTCAAGTCACAAAGAAGGCAACAAAAGCCAGTTTGCAATCCATCTCAAGGGTTGACCGTCAGCGTTCTATCTCAGTGTACAGCAATTTAAAAACAGGAGTCTCCCAGCAAGCAGCACTTGATTTTGTCCTCTCAAAGGGAAAAGAAATTCTTGAGCCGGGCTACACTGTCGAGCAAACCGGAACTTCTCGAACTTTCCGAGAGTCCATTCAAAGTCTAATTTTTGCTCTGATTCTAGGTTTGTTCGTGGCCTACATGGTCTTAGCAGCCCAATTCAATTCCTACATTGATCCGATTTCAGTTCTAATGGCACTGCCATTTAGCTTCAGCGGAGCTTTTTTCGCACTGGCATTTACAGGGCAATCGATAAATATTTACTCAATGATTGGAATCCTGCTCTTAATGGGAATTGTGAAAAAGAATTCGATCTTGCTAATCGAATTCACCAACACTGTCCGTGACCGCGGGGCACCCACTGCAAAAGCTTCTCTACTTGAAGCTTGCCCGACAAGGCTGCGCCCGATCTTAATGACGTCCTTTGCAACGATTGCCAGTGCGATTCCATCAGCAGTTGCAACCGGAGCAGGCTCTGAAACTTTCAAGCCTATGGCCATTACTTTGATCGGTGGAGTGCTAGTTTCCACTCTGCTGACCTTGTACGTCGTCCCCTGCGCTTACCTTCTCATGGACGCGTGGAGAAAGCGTGACCAGTCACGAGCAGAGATTGCCGAAGCTTTTGGAAAAGTTCCTTCCGTAGCTTCTTGAGCCGGCAAAAAAAAATCGCCCGAGGCACCTTCAAGGTGGTCTTTGTTTTGCTTTGAGTGAAGCTATGAAGCTTAAAAATTCATTTCAGTGGTGGACGGGGGCCTTGCTGTTCACTTTGGTTCTCTTCTTGGTGGTTTTTGCTTATTTAGCTCGGAAACCGCTTTGTATTGATTCCAAACTTGTCGAAAAAATTGACAGCGTTTCGAGCGCGGGCACTTCAGTGGCCTACCGTTGTAGTTTGCGACGACATGTCGAATTTGATCCACTTTTGGCAGCTCAGTCGAGAGATCTCAATCGCAAATTTCAAAAGCTCGAACGATTCTTTGATCTAGTTGGCCCGCTTCAGTCTCGTATCACTCTGACCATCATCGCAGGAAATGGAACGTTTTTTAAAATTAATGACCATGAACTGCTTTTGAGTGAGTCCATTTTGAAATCTCCGGGTGAGCTGGAGAAAGCCGTCTTAAAAATCTGGTTCCAAGAGAGAAGTGCCGTCAGCTCTCAGCCCCTCCTAGAGGAAAGCCTGACTGATTTATTGTCTTTTGCAGCAACTGGCCAGTTGGATCTGCAGAATATTCGGAGTGGTCTCAAGCTCCGGCAGGATCGCGAGGCTCGCTGGCCGCGGATCTTATCAACTTTTAAAGGTTACTGCCAAGGCATGTGGACATCGACAGAAGATCTCAAGCGATGCTCTGAAAAAATTTCGGCTGGCGCCAAAGCAGGATCTGGGCAAATTCATTTGCAATCTTTACGGCCACTTTTGACTCAAGCTTTGATTGAAAGTTATTTGTCACTTTCGGCAACCGATCAGATCGAATTCATGAGAAGCTTCTCGGCTCAACTTTCGACGGCGGAATTTCAAGAAAAAAACTTTGGACAGTCAGAAATGGCGCCCATCCAACAAGGTTACAGAGAAGCTTCTTCGCAACTTGAAAATTGGACTTACTTTCTCAACCGCATGGCCGATCGGTCCGCAGTATTGCAAAAATTTTCAATGATTTTTGAAAGTTCTTTGAAACGCCGTGGATTTGATTCTTCGTCCAGCCAGTCACTGATTGATGTCTTGGTGTTCACCGAAACATTGAGGCCAGAGCAAACTCGAGATTTGCTCAAACAGATAGAAAAGAACGAAAAAGACTTGATTGCAGTCGAGCTCGAAAAAGGCCAAGTTCAGATGAATTTCGGCTATGAGACAATTGACAGCCAGCTTTTTGCGCCAATCATGGCGGCAACGGGGCTTTATCTCCATTGTGGAATTCCTAATCTTTATCAAATTGGACAATTTGCGAAACGAGCTCAGAGGTTGATTTATGTGCATTACTGCCCAGGTCAAGAAATTCGTCTTGAAGGACTTTTCAGCGAGGGAATCAAAAGTTTCGCTTTGCAAAATCCAGATTTAAAATTTGCAGAATTTCATATGCCGTCACTGATGCTGGCCATTCAGAAAATGCCAGGAGTCAATCCTCTGCAAGTTCTAGCTGAGGCTCCCGGTAGTTCTTTACAAAAATTGGGGTGGCAGAAGCCCCACTATGACAAAATAATCAATGCCTTCCATGCCGAGAGTGCTATCGAAATGGTGAACTGGTACCGACTCTAGACTCAACCGTGGCTGCGAACTTCTTTCACTTTGTTTTCCGAGTCCACAAACACGCAAACAGGTTGATGTTGATCAGCTTCGGTTTCAGAGTATCCGGCATAGCAAGCAATGATAACAATATCGCCTTTAGCAACATGC
>JAYTZS010000236.1:0-11251 GCA_043741885.1 Bdellovibrio sp.
CGCCACGACAGAAGCGGCGTCCGAATTATGTTGCCAGCAGCAAACCTCTTTCCATCTGGCTCATCCGCTCTGCGAAAACCAGGAAAAGAAGCTCTCGACCAAGTGGCAGCGATTTTAAAATTGTCCAATCGTGAAATCGTTATTGAAGGACACACCGACGACCAGGCACTTAGCAACGGCGGCACAGTGACCAATTGGGAATTGGCAAGCCTAAGAGCAACTCGAATTGTGCGTTACCTTCTTGAGCAGCACCAGATGTCGGGGAAATTACTGTCTGCAGCGTCGTATGCAGATCAACGGCCTATGGCTCCCAACGACACTGAGGAGAATCGAGCTAAGAATCGAAGAATTGAGATTTTCATTCTCAATCGAACAGCTGAAAATTAAAAAGCCTTCCTGAAGGAAGGCTTTTGATTTCTAATGATCCAATTCAAAATTTTGCTTTAAAAATGAATTTATAAAATTAGATGCAACCTAAAATATCTTTTAACAATTGAGCATACTCAGCAGCTGTTTTTCCTTGCTTAAGTGATGCTGCAAAAGCTTGATCACCAGTGATGCCAGGGGTCGTGCGACTAGCAAGTGCTGCCTCCATCTTCACAGTGTGAGAAACCAGGTCTGCAGTGTCCATTTCGGCCAGCTTAGAATCGATAATCCACAGCTGTTTGTTAAAGACTTTAACTTCCTCTGATTCTCCAGCTGACATTTTGTTCGCCATGCTCAGAAATTTACTGGCAGCTTTTACAGCGTTCTCCATGGCATCATAATGAATTTTTCCTGCTGCATCCAAGTCATTGCGGTTCAAGTTTTTTAAAGTCTTGTCAGCCAGTAGAAGTTTCTCGGCCACCTGTAATAGAGGCAATGATACCTCCCCGGTGGGAGTTTTAGCTTTAACTGTTTTATTAAGAGCCGCTCTCAGTTCCGTCAAATCGGCCCCACCGATCTTTGAAATTTCGGTAGCTTTTAATGCCACTTTATTAGCTTCGCCCACTCGAGGAGCCCCAGCCGCTTCATGACCACTCTCTTTCGTTGCGTCTTTTAAGTGAGTTTGCAAGTCGGCACCTGTCCTAACCGTAGCAGCTGCGAATGCGAAGTTTGCGGAGACTGCGAAGGCCACCCCTAAAATTATCTGCTTTTTCATTTTTCTACCCTCTGTTTAGTTTTTTTACACCTGCCACTGTTTGTTGCTTTTTCAAGGTTCAAAACAGCTTTAAGGTGGGTTTGTTCGATCTACATTCATTATTTCAATTGTTGTGCCGGGCAGCCCATTGCCGCTTGCTGCACAGCTTGGATTCCGTTCCATTTTGAGACAGGAGTTTTCAGCTCGCAGCGTGGATTGTAAGTCTCTCCAGATGCGAGCACTTTTTCGCGGTAGCTGACTGTGTTGGCGATCATTCCCAGTGTGGTCAGCTCTTGAAAGTTTCTTGCAATTCCAGCCAGACAGTCATGGGCAATCTTGGTACGCGATGGATCCAGTCCTGCAAATTCTGTTTTCTCAATTTGCTCCACCAGTTCCTTCACCAGTTTTAAATGATCGGTCAGTTCTTTGTTGGTCAATGAAGACAACGGAAGGTCGTCTTTTTTGCCGTTATATCGGGTAACCTTCTGAACTTTTATTTTCTTTAGGAACCCAGTTAAGCTATCGAACTTCGCTACCAGATCACTTTGCCATTTGAAATTCTCAACCGGTGTGCCCGCAGAAAGAGACTGAGAAGTGTTGAGCATATAAGTCAGATCAAAGTTGTCTGTCTTTAGCAGAAAAGTTTCCAGAGGTTTCACAAGGCCTGTATCTTTGGTAACCAATTTGACATCTTTTTTAGAGTCCCGCAAAAGCTCACCAAGGATCATCAAGTACATTCCGTTCTCTTGGCGAACAGCTTCGACCAGTCCGTTGGCTGCCGGCCCGGCATTCAAAGTGTCATTACTTTTCCAGAGATTTTTAATCAAATGCGAGATGTTCTTTTGATAGATCGATTCATAGTCCACCCAAGTGTTCAAATACTGTTGCTCGGGATTAGACTCCCACCATTTTTCAAATGTGTCGTGATCTGGTGAAAGGACAGAAGCGCGGATTCCTCCGTTGACCAAATAGGAATAGTGATGAGCGCGAAAGACATCGGGCTTTTGAAACAAACCGGAAAGAGATTGGGGTGCCATTTCTTCAGCTGTCATGGCAGGAATCCCCGTGTTGCCTCGGATTTGAGGTGGTCGAAAAATTGTTTTGAAACCATTTTTCTCGATGATGGCAGGCTGGCCTTTTTCAAGATCCGGTCCACTGATCATAGACTCCAAAAGAGATTCAGCTAAAGTGGGAGTTGAAACTTCTGGGAATTTCTTTTGGAATGGCAAATTGATTTCATCTTCAGGCTTGAATGAAAAAGTTGAATAGTATTTCAGATACCCTTGACCAGGCAGCCAATACGGAGTGGCTTTGACGAAAGATTTCTTCAACGAGAGGATATATGCTCGAAACGCCGCTGTCATTGGCCGAGCCAGACATGGAACTTGAGAAGCCGGATTTTGAATTCCATCGAAGCAATTGATTTCATCCCAAGCCCGGCCAATCGCCTCTGGATTTTGCGTTTCGAAGACCTGCAAGAGCTCATTCCATTTTTTCTTTTCACTGGTCGATAAGGCTGGAAATTTGGACTGATCCAATTGGCGGTAATAATCAACGACTGTGTGGATGTGTTGTTTTTGTCCTTCCATGATTTTTTCTGGAGAGGTCAGATAAAGACTCGAATCCCTCGGATCGACACCGGCTGCAAACATTCCATTCATCGGAAAAACTTGATCTATAATTCGCGTCTCTTTGCCACTGGCGTAGAGAGGTGCAAATTGTCCGTAATTCCTTTGCCAGATTTGATCGATAAATTCGGCATAAAACATATGAGCTTTGTCATACATTCCAGTAAACGCACTGAGGGCTTGCTCCCAATTCGATTGCGCCTGAAGGACTTCAGACATGTTCTCTTGTCTCCAGCCCGCCATGGATTTGCTGAAGCCCTGAAGTTCTTTGGATAAATTTTGAGTGTCCTTCCAGCCTGTCTGTTTGGCCAATATCAGCTCATTGACCAGAGACTTTTCCTGCGACTTCAACTTCAGTCCGTCAACGACATCATGATAGGCACCATTGAGATAAGGCTCGATCAAATGTTGAACACCGTTAAACACAGTCATTTGACCAACAAACTTGGCTGCGCCAACTGCAACACGGTATCCTTTGAAAGCGACCCCACCTGGTAAAAACAAAGTGGCGATTTCAATTCCCGTGGTCTTTAGAATTTGTTGCGTTGCCATTCGGCCCACAACTTTCACAGAACTTTGAACACTTCCATTCATCATCACTTGGCTTTGGAAAAGGCTCCCCGCCGGAACCAAAAGGTTAGTTTGCACGGCACCAGAGACGACAGCAGTGGCAAGCAAGTTCACCAGGCCAGGCGCCCAAGCAGTCGCGAGTCCAGACGCGCCACCCTTATCGTTCCAAGCCTTTTGTGCTTCGTCGCAGATTTTCAGATTGTGTCCGTTTCGAGTGCTCATATGCAAAAGATCGTAAGCGCATTGAGCCAGACCCGGCGTGTGACCGATTTCGCCAACAATATTGGATGCGATCATGCCGATTCCCATGCCGCCATAACCAAGGTAAGGCATAATTTTTGGATTCAGTTTGTTATTAAGTATCAGATTTTGGAAAGGTCCCGTGCTCGCTCCGGAAGCGATTCCGAACGCTAAAAATCCCAACTGTCCAACCGGATCAACTTGAGATTCCAACAACTGCTCATAAGCCAAGGGATTTTGCGAGTATTCAAAAATCAGTTGGTAAGTCATCACCGCGCCCAAAGAAACAAAAAAGCCAAAGCTTTCCATTGGGAAATGGAGAATTTTCTGAGTCGCCATCGCCTTGAAAGTATATTCACCTGTTACTTTTGCAGCCTTCATTTCCTTCGATATAAGAGAGGGTGTCATGTGTTCTATGGCTTCTTTAGGAGCTTTCATTACGACCGACTGAACGACCTGTCCTTTAGAATTGACCAGATAGACCAAAAAGGGAGAGCCCTTCTCAGAAGTTTTCTGGGCGACGACTTTCAAAACTTCGGTTGTTTCCAACAGATTCAGGGCCGAGGCTGGTGCCAGCCAAACCACTGTCAGTAAAGATGTCAGTAAAATTCGTAGCCATTTCATGGTCGATCCTCCAAAGAAAGAGATTCTCTGAAAGGTAGAATGAGCAAGCCAAATGCCGCTCAGGCTAAAACCTAGACGAGCTCGAACTTCAAAAAAAGGGGAAAGACATTTGTCGCGAGGGACTGTCAAATCGGTAGGCAGGCTCAGCCCTCTTTCTCGAAAAAGTGGGTCCAGTGTTGTATGAAATTAACCGATTTTCATAAGTCGCGAGCAATAATCAGTGCGTTACTGAGACGTAATGACCATACTCTTTTTGTAAGGACTTGGGCTTGTACTCAAGCACAAGTAAAGTCGCGCCCAATCATCTCAATATAGCACTGATTAGGTTCGCGACTTATGCAGACCAATCTCTTCGATGGAGTAGCGGATCCAAAGGTGACTGCCTCAATTTGAGACAGTCGTCTGTCATAGCTTAGCAAGCTAATTATTTACGTTCTATTTTCAGATGCTTAACAACGATATCTTCAACAGGACGATCCATTGAGGCTGTTTTTGCAGTTGAGATCTTATTGACTACATCCATTCCTTCGACCACTTCGCCAAAAATCGTGTGCTTTCCATCGAGCCACGGAGTGGCAGCAACGGTGACGAAAAACTGACTTCCATTGGTCCCAGGGCCCGAGTTAGCCATCGAAAGAATTCCAGGCTTGGAGTGGCTCAAGCTCGAATCAAACTCATCAGCGAATTTATATCCAGGGCCGCCAGTTCCATTTCCCAATGGATCTCCACCTTGAATCATAAAATTAGGAATCACTCGGTGAAATTTTAGTCCATCATAAAAAGCTTTTTTTGTCTTTTTACCAGAAGCATCGGTGAATTCTTTTGTGCCTTCAGCTAAGCCCACAAAATTTTCCACAGTTTTTGGAGCTTTGTCCGAGAAAAGTTTCACTTTAAAATTGCCCATGGTTGTTTCGAAAGTTGCGATCATTTCTTTTTCCTTTTTATCAGCTTTTTTTGCGTCTTTTTTGCCGTCTTTTTTTACTTCTTTATCGCTGCTTTTATTTTCGACTTTTTTGGTCTCTGTTTTGACTTCTTTAACGTCAGATTTGCTGTCAGAATTAGTTTCGGTTTGGGCTTCGGAGTGGAAGCTCAGGCCTAAAAGCAAAAGAGCGACAACATAAATCCAAATCGCTTTCAAATAATTCTGATTCATTAGACCTGTAGAACTCACCTGGGCTCCTTTAGATACAGTTAAAATCAACTTATTGGTTATTCGGGCCGTCTTCGGGGGTCAAGCCGTTTCAAAAGCTGCTGACTGTCATTCAATGCACAGCGCAGCTTCAATTCAAACTGATCCTCATTCTGACCTAAAATCTCAGCAAGGGCAGCGAAATTTTCACTTTTTAACTCTATTTTGGAAGTGGAACTGACAACCACCATTTGGTAAACCTGTTCGACTTTTCGCAGAAATTGGTAGCACTGAGCGGCCTCGGACCACCCCAACCTTTCGAACTGTTCTAGCGTGCTCGAAGAAAAATCAGAGACATCAGACAATAAAAAAGAAGTCTGAATCGCGAATTCCAAATCGACCAATCCTCCATTACAGTATTTCAAATCAATTGTCTCAGCGCTGTCCGGATGGGTCTTGATGAGCTCATTTCGAATGTGAGTCAAAGAAGCGCGCTCTCCCAATGTGACTGGACGATTCTGACAGGCTTCCAAGATTTGCACTCGAGGGAAGAGATTCTGCAAAAACCGACTTTTGAAATAAGCCTGACGCTCCCAGATTTCAGCTTCATTGTTTAAAAAATGCAGCAGTTGTGGGAATGACGAAACCACCAGACCGGAGGGTTTCAACCTCAGATCAATTGGATACAGCGCTCCACCACGCTGTAATGTTCCGGTCAGTCGGTTGAAAAACCTACGGGCTGCCTTCCTTTGCACTTCGCTTGGCTCGTCTCTGGTCACAAAGATGAAATCCAAATCAGATCTCAACCCCAGTTCCCGCCCACCCCATTTTCCGAGAGCTAAAATTTCCAATTCACAGCCCATTTCCTGTTGAACTGACTTCAAGAGAGCGGTTGCGATTTCATCCGCAGTTTCGGTCATTCGTTCCAACAAAGATTTGAGATCGAGGAAAGTGATAAAATCAGTCCCATTGATCAGCTCACTGAGAAGTTTGTTTTCCCCCAAAGACTGAACCAGTTGCTGAGAATCTAAATTTTCTCTTTGTCCCTGACTTCGGTAAATAAAACTGTCAATCAGTTCAGGGCGACTGCACAGCAAACTGGCAAGGTAGGGTGACAGAGAGAAAATGCGTGCAATCTGAGCAATTAAATTTTCTTTGGTCAAAAACAGAGAGTAAAAAGTGGCCTTAGCCCGTGTTGCTTTCAGAAAATCCCGCAATAGAAAAAGCGATCGGTCTTTCGAGCTTGAAAACTTAGCAAGTTCAGTCAAGAAAAGATAGAGAAAGCGCAGCCGGAAAGTTTCATCTCGTTCCTTCTGACGAGAAAGCGCTGTTGTCGCAATGATTTCCTCCCAAACCTGGTCCAAGCTAGAATTCGAAAAGCCAAGCTCCAAGAGCCACTTTCTTTGCTCAATAGAATCGGAAGGCAAAGTTTTTAATTTCACGTCGACCTTGCCGAGGAGATCACTGACTAGAAAATCGCATTTTTCCATGGCTTTTCTGATCTTGGCCATCGGTGGACCTAGCGAGAAATCAGATTTCAACAAATGAGTCTGTTGATCGGCTTGCGCCTGAACTAAATTTTCCCAACGCCGCAAAAGCCAGTAGTGAGAAATCAAAAATTGAGCATCTTCTTGAGACAAAATATTTTTATCGCGCAGATTCTCAAGAGCTTTGGTAGTGTTTCTCTGGCGAAAGTTTAGATCTCGACCGCCGTGGACAATTTGCAGGGTGTGCACGAAAAGTTCCAAATCACGAATTCCTCCAACCCCCAGTTTCAAATCGATTTGCCCAGCCGAAGTTCGATGCCCATACTGAGAATGAATTCTCTGCCGTAAAATTTTCAGATCAGCCAAAAGAGCAAAGTCCAAATGTTTTCTAAAAGTGAATTTTTCAGCGAACTGAACCGTTTCTTCGATGAGCTTGGTGCTGCCCCAAATAGATCTCAGTCGAACAAACGCCAGCCGTTCCCAGGCCTCGCCGTAATTTCCATAATAGTCCATAAATTGCTCAACAGAAGGAATCAATGGCCCCATTCGGCCACCGGGACGGAGATCAAAGTCTGTGCGAAAGCAAAATCCCCAACTGGACACATCTTCCATCAGAATTTGAAAGCGTCTTAGAATCTGGGTATTCGAAGGAGATTCTTCTTGGCAAATAAATACCAGATCAACATCAGAGCTCAGATTCAGCTCTTCTGACCCTAACTTTCCATAGGCAAAAAGGCAGAGTGAAATATCCACCGACAGCTCAATTTCAGATCGCATTTTATCAGTGATATGATCGCAGGCTGAACTGAGCAGTTGTAAAGCGACATCGGACCAATACTGACAAATGTCTTTGCTGGAAGCGGATTGATAAAGTTCAGCCAGTACGCAACGAAGCCAAGCCTGGTGCCGTTTCTGCCGAAGAGATTGCGAGTAATCCTCCGGTTGGTGATCAATCAAACTCCAGTAAAGCTGAAAAGCTGACGAGAATTCGACAGCTTTCTGTATTTGGCTTTCAGAGTAAGATTCAAGATCTGGTAAACTCACTCAATATTTTTAGACCATTTAGGTTTGAAATAATTGGCCGAGTCGCTGGTGATCCGGCGTTCTTCAGAGCCATCAAGATTGGAAATGTAAATCTGATTCGTTCCCGTTCGATTGCTTGTGTACATCAAATGGCGGCCATCGATCGAGAAAACGGGGTCCTCATTTTGCGCCCATTTTCCATTTGGCTTTTTAGCGCTCGTAATGCGAATCATTCCAGTTCCATCAGAATTCATGGTGAAGACGTCAAAATGATCCTCGCTCCAGCCTGAGAAAACCAGTTTTTTTCCATCTGGTGACCAGCTTGGAGTGGCATTGTATTTTCCAGCAAAAGTGACCCGGGTTGGGTTGGAGCCGTCGCTTCCCATAACATAAATCATCGGGTTGCCGCTGCGATCCGAAGAGAAAGCGAGCTTTTTTCCATCGGGACTTGCTGAGGGCTCAACGTTCATCGCCCCTCGAGGCCCATTGGTGACTCGATTTTCTAGGGTTCCATCAAGACCCATTTTATAAATATCAGGTGTGCCCGACTGAGACAAAGTGAGATACAGTTCATTTCCCGAAGGATCAAAGGCAGCACCCGAATTGATTCCTTGGCGATAAGAGACGAGCCATCTCTTGCCTGTCGTCAGTTCATAAATAAACATATCAGCATTGCGAGTTTTTGTTTTCGCGCGTTGAACAAAAGCAGTGTAAGCAATCTTGGTCGCATCAGGTGACCAGTTGGGCGACAGAGCCACTGACTTATGGTTTGTGACTTTGTCAACGTTTGCCCCATCCCAATCCATCACATAGATTTCTTTGAATTTGGCTCCTGCTTTGTCACTGGAAACTGTGATTCGAGAGAGGAACATCCCCTTCGTTCCAGTCAGACCTTCCATAAAGTCATTTGAAAAAGTGTGCGCAATTCTTCGCGCCGTTGCAAGAGAGCCACGATATTTTTTAGCTAGAACAACCGTCCCACGCCCCACCGAGTAGACATAAGTCTCTAAACTTAGGGTGTCGCCAGCGATCGAGAAACTTCCACGGATTAAGAATTCGGCGCCAATTTGTTTCCAAGTATCAAATTTAAAACCATTGGAATCTGTCGGGAACGGTCGAATGCTTGTTTTGCTCGTGTCTTCAAGAAAAGCGGTTTGAGAAATAAACTGGAAGTAACTGGAAACACTGAGGTCATTAAATATGACTCGAAAAAGTTCGGCGCCGATCGACTGAAAATTTTTGTTGGTTGCCGGGTTTCCAATGAATTGAAGAGGTGGGAACGCCAACAAGCTCTTTTTGGTTTTTGCTTGATTGATGTCAATCTGGACCTGAGCTTTAGAGCCCTCGTCAACAGCAACGCTTTCAACCTCTTCAGCAAAGCTGTGAACACCGGAGAAAATCAGAATTGCTGCCAAGAAAAACGAAGGACTAAAAAATCTCAACATAGACACCTCTTAAAAGTCATGACTGAATCGAAAAAGAAAACCTTGAACGGATGATAATCGCACAAATTTTGCCGGAGGGGCAGGAACTGGAGAACTTTTTTGAATAGCTGCCAATACAAATTCATCGAAAGTCGGATTGCCGCTGGATTTAACTACCTCTTTAGCTAGGATGACGCCACTTTCATCAAAGCGAACCAGAACATCGGTTCGCAATTTCCGGTTTTTTAAGTATTCAGGTAATGTCCAATTTTCAATCATGTGACGATGGACATCAGAAATGTAATTGTCGGCTTGGAGCTTGTTAACTCCGGTCAGCTCAGTTCCAGGAGCTAGAACATTGCCTTTGTATTTGGCACCGGCAGCTGCCGTGGCCTGAGCCGTCTTCTTTCTCCCTTCGGTCTCGACATCTTTTTGAATTTCTTCGAGAGCTTCAAGTTGCTTCAATTTTTCTAAAGCTTGCTTTTGTTTGCTTTTGGTTTTTTCTAAGTTGATTGCTTCGGTGTCAATTTTGGGCAAGACTTTTGGCAGTTTGGTAGGTTTGACTTCAGTTTTCGCCACTGGATTTGGCGGAATCGGTTTAGTCACAAGCTCTGGTTTGCTTGGTTCCGGTTTCACTGGCTCTTTTGGAGGTTCTTTCACAGTTTCTTTTAAAGATTCTTTTAAAAATTCTTTGGCCGCGGGAGCAGGTGCTAGCTCGGCGCTCGGCTTATCTGGCAATCCTACCATGTCGACTCGAATGGCTTTTTCAAATTCAACTGGGGGCTCGGTAAAAAAAGTGGCATTGATGGTAAAGGCCAAAAACAAAGCCACGTGAAGAAGCACAGAAATCTTCACGTATCGATTTAGTTTTTTTGATTCGAAGCTTCCCAAGTCAATACTCATTTTGATTTCGGAATTGTGATCAAGCCAATATTAAAAATACCCGCCGCCCGCACCTCGGCCATAGCTTCGGCAACAAAACCATAGTCAACTTTTCGATCGGCTTGAAGGTAGATCTGCTTGTTTTTTCGTTTCTCAAAAATAGCTTTCAATTTTGTCTGCAAATCCTTCATTGCGACTGGCTGCTTTGCCACGGTGATCTGTTGATTGGCTGAAATTACCAAGATGAACGGCTCATCGCTGGCTTCGACTCCAGAAGGCGACGTCTTTGGCAAATCGACATCAATTCCTTGCTGCATGAGGGGAGTCGTCACCATGAACATAATCAAAAGAACAAGCATCACATCCACAAGGGGAGTTACGTTGATCTCGCTGAGAGCCATTCGACTTTTGCCACTGCTGTTGGAATTCATTCCCATAGATTTTTTGCTCTAGTTATCTTGAAAGAAGTTTCGTTTCACCACATTGAGAAAATCGGAACTAAAATTGTTCAAAGCCATTTCTTGCCGTTTGATTTTAGAAATAAAGTGATTGTACAAAACGACGGCTGGAATCGCCGCAGCCAAACCAATAGCTGTTGCAATGAGGGCTTCGGAAATTCCAGGCGCCACAACAGCAAGGCTGGCTGAACCGGTTTGGCCGATTTTATGAAAGGAGCTCATGATTCCCCAGACGGTTCCAAACAAGCCGATAAACGGCCCAGTGCTACCGGTTGTTGCTAGCAAAGTCAGATTGGATTCCATATGGGAGACTTCCAAATCAACGGCCTTTCTCAACTCCCTTTCTAAATTATCAGAACCTGAAAGGTGCATGTGCTGAACGGTCTCAGGCCTTTTATGGCTTGCCAGCTTTTGCATCTCCAAATAACCAGCTTTGAAGACTCGTCCTAAAGGGCTTTTCTTGAACAGATCCATGTCCCCATACAAAGTATCCAAAGAAGTGGCTTTCCAGAAATGCGCCAAAAACTTTTCGTTGGAAGCTGAGATCGCTTCAAACTGCTTGAATTTAAGAAAGGCCACAGCCCAACAAAAGATTGAGAGACCAATTAAAATTAACAAAGTTAATTGCACGACAATACTGGCTTGGAAAATGGCATCCAGCGCACT
>JAYTZS010000237.1:0-11233 GCA_043741885.1 Bdellovibrio sp.
ACTTGTCTGAGACTGCCAACTCCACTGATGATGGCAGCCGCTTGGAGATGATTTTCTTTGGCTACTCTCATCAGCTCAGATTTCAAATCCTGACCCGGATGCAAACGCACACTGTAGCTTTTTAAAGCTATCGGCCCAGTCGTCTGACAACCACAAAGCAAAAGCAGAGCTGTCAGTAAAATCATTTTCATGGCGGTGATCCTTTTTTGTTCGTCGTTCTACGGTCGTCATTCGTTTTTCTTTTTATTTTTTATTTTCGGCTGGCGGGACAAAAAGTGGGCTTGGGGCCAATGTTCGGAAACTGGCGGCACACTCCAGGCCGTTTTTCATACACAGTGCAAAGCCGCGTCTTCAAATCCAAAAAATAACAATCGTCATTGCCGTTTTGAGTCAGCATGAAATTTCCAGTGCCATCCCGGTAAGATTCGAGAACTCCCGATTTGATCAATCTTTTGGCAACCTTTTTTGAACTGACGGCCAATTCATCTTCACTGGCCAACCCAAGGCGAACTAAGTCTTCGCCTTTGATTTCCACGGGCATTGTACAGCACGCTCCGATACAACCTTGGCAAAGGCCTTCTTTGTAACGGACCCATGTCCACGGTTTGTCTTTATCTACTTTCATGGTCAAATCTTTCGGTCATAGTTTCTGCCATATTTTTTTGTTACGTTTTTTGCTACATTTTTTGTTAGGTTTATAGCTTCTTTTCTCAGAACTCCAGCTTGAAAGATTATGCTTCATTCAATTCGATGTATCTGGACCAAAGACCGAGTTTCAAGAATCGGAGAAGTTTCGTGACCTTAGGCTACGGCGCAAGATAACATTCTGGGTTATCAACCATGGATGGCAACAAAATGACAGAAACTAAGGGCGCCCTGCCCGATCACGAAAAACTTTTTGATGAAATCTGCGGAAAGCTTCACGAACTCAGTCACTCGCCCAAGTCCCATGAAAATTTGTCAGAAAGGCTCGACAATATGCAAGTTCAAATCCGTCGTTCACAAGAAGAGCTCAACATCGCCCAACAAGAAATTCATGATAAAATCAAAAATCTCGACACTTTGAGTTTTGCCAACAACGATTTGAACCGCGAACTGAAAAGAATGTCGGAGCAGCTCGAGCAAGAAAGAATGAACAATTCGAAGCTCAGCACAGACTTAGCTAAATCCTTGGAATTGAACCTTCGACTGCAATTTGAAATTGAAGAAATCCGCTCCAAGTCTTATCAGGCTTTGACCGAAGAAAAAAAGCACAACACTTTCTTGCAAGACAAAGCGAAAACAATGTCTCACGAGTTGGATCTAGCCCAAGCCCTAGCCAATGAGACCCGCCTGGAACTGGCAAAAGCCAAAGAAAAGTTCCAGATGGAAAACCAAAACTGGCTCAATGAAAAACGAGTTCTGCAAATGGAGACTCAGGATCATGTGGCCAGCATGGAAGAAAAACGCCTAGCGATCCAAGATCTCCACGATCAGTTGACTGCAAAGAACGAAGAGATCGTCAAAATCACTGAATCCTTGGGCCAATACGAAGACCACACTTTCAAACAGCACGACATGATGAAGCTCTTGTCCGAAGTGGCTGAAAAGAAAATGATCGAATTGAAATTGGCACTGGACCGAAAAACAATTGAGTCTCAAGATTATTACAGTCACTTGCAACAGGCCATGACTCAAATCCACGTACTAAGACAAGAGAATGGTGCTCTAAAGGACTACATTGCAAAGTTAACAGCTTTGCATCAGCAGAAAGCGAGCGCGCCTGAAGTTCGCGCTTAATGTAACAGAACAGGTTTGAGAAGGATCTGGTAAGGTCTCATAAGCCATTTGACAGTACAACTTCCATACCTTGATATGAATTCGGCACAATTTTAGATTTAGATTGAGATTGAGATTTAGGCTGAGATTCAAATAATGTGATGAACAAACATTTTCAGATAAAAACCCTCTGAAAATGACAAGAGCACGGGATGATCTGGCGAATGCCCACCGTGCAAAATGCACCGAGCTTCACTCTCACCGCGCTGAAGTGCTTTGCGAAGAACATCCATCATTTCTGATTCTTCGAATAGACCCGAGCAGGAGCAGGACACCACGATGCCTCCCTTTCGCACCAGTTTGAAAGCTGAGCCATTCAACTTCAAATAGGCGTGTCGTCCTGTCGGGACGTCTTTTTTGGCTTTGATAAATGCTGGTGGATCGGCAATCGCTACATCGAAATAGCGATTAGGAAGCCCACCCAAATCCTTCATGACATCCAGTTCTCGGATGTTAACCACAGCTCCCTGGCGTTCGATGTTGCTTTTTGCAAAGGCCAAAGCTTTGGCTGAAACATCAACTGCTGTGACTTCGACGTTCAGCCCTCGCTTTTTCAAAGTCGCTGTGATTTGGGTCGACCACTGGCCGACGTAACAACACAGATCTAAAATCCGCACGTTGTTTTCTAGAAATTGCATTTTCTCGAGCTGAGCGCAGACTAGGGAGATGTTGTAAGCCTGATCGAGAAAAAAACCAGTTTTCTGGCCTTCGATCAAATCTGTTTCCATCAAAACCTGGTTGTTTATTTCGATGTCGACTTTCGACAGATCAAACCCCTCGACGGCTTTGATCACTTGCGGAGGCTGAATTTCCATCCCTTCGAGCCTTCGGACATTGACGTCATTGCGCAAAACAATCGCTGTCGACTGCCAATCGAATTCACTTAGCCCTTTGGCATGCGCCTCTTGAATGAATTGTTCGAAAAAATCAGCTGGAGATTTGAGAATCCAGGACACTCCAGCAGTTAAAATCTGCACCGCGAGCACTTGGGCTCGTTTGCCATTCTGATGAACCAGGTATCGATCGATCACAAGGCCCGGAGTAAAGTCCCCTTCGCCGTAACAAAGTCGAAAGCTCGATTGAAATCCCAAAGTTTTTCGCTGCCACCATGTTTTTAACAGGCGAGATTCTAAAAACTCTCCACTGCAGACTTCTGTCTCTCGAGAATCAAAGCTGAGAGCACGAAAAGCGATCAGTGAATGAGGATTGCCGTAGCCTGCAGCTAGGAACCCACCTTTGCTGTCCAAAAGTACAACCGGAGTTCCAGGAGGATGGCCTTTTGGGCTTTCAGAAAGTTCATTAGAAAAAATCCATGGGTGGCCACCACGGATTCGCCGATCGGCTCCCATTCGCAATCTCCAGACAGTCGGTTGAGCCATCGTTCACTCCTTCAAAGCAGATAACAAAAATTAAGAAAAGTTAGGAAAAAATTTGGTCTTTTGATTTCTCACGGATCGGTCCTAGCTGACAAGGATTAGCCTGCAAAGTCCTCGGAAAGGACAATTTTCAGTGTCATTACTTCAAAACTCAACTTCGCCAGCGCAGTTCAGTTTCCTTCACTGGATTGATAAAAGGGCGGACCTCTTTCAAGCTCGCTTCCCACTCATTCTTCAAGCTGTAATACCATTTAGCCTGAGTGTCGGCGTCCTTGATCAACATCAAGCTGGGATCAAATTTCAAACCTTCTTGCTGCTTGGTCACAGCATCTCTATCCTGATAGAGAAAAACCTTGGTAAACCATCGAACAGCTGGTTTGGCAAAAGTCAGCCAAGGGATGTCCCAATATGCCAGCTGATGAACCCGAGTTTCGCGTTCATTGACCGGTGTCAAAGCGGTGAAGGCATAGAAAGATTTCTTTCCCACCTCGACGTGCTCAATCCGAACCGAAGGCAAACTAAAAGTAATTTCAGTTGTCGGCTCGCCGCCCAGAATTTTATAGGCTCGAGAATTTTTTGAAGGCTGATGGCGAATCATGCGAAAACCAAATCCGACTGGCCCGAAGCGTTTTCTTTTTTCATGGATCGATTTTTGAGTTCTCCAGAACCAAGATTTGTGAACAAATGGCCCATGCGCTGGATCCATCAGGCCGATCACAGCATGATCCAAGTGACAGGGAAATGAAGTGACTTCAATAAAGTTCGGATTGCGATCGAAAGCAAAACTTTTCATATCTGGAATCGGAGGAGCTAAACTAAGATCAAAATCTTTGTCTCCCATAAAGATCCAGATATTTCCTTGTTTTTCTTGCACAGGGTAACTTTTGATTTTGATCTTAGAGCAATCCAATTCCTGGTCGGAACAAAGAGAGGGAATCTCAGTGCAAACCCCTCCACCATTGAATTTCCAGCCATGATAGGGGCACTCAATAGTTTCACCAACCACTTGGCCATAGCTGAGAGGGATGCCTCGGTGAGGACAGATATTGCGAATAGCCGCCACTTTTCCTGAGGAATTTCGAAAGAAAACAATCGGCTCAGATAAAATTTCAACAGGTTTCAAAGCCTCAGTTTTCAGAAACTGAGACGGAAGCGCATAATACCAAACATTTCGTAAAAACAAGGCGGCACTCATTCCAGTGCCAGCCTTTTCTCTGCTAGGGAAACCGTGTTCTCAAGCAAAGTTGTGATTGTCATTGGACCTACTCCACCAGGCACCGGAGTCGCTGCCGAAACCCAGCCTGCCAATTCAGAAAAGCGGACGTCGCCGGTGACGCCACCGCCTTCGCCACTGCCATGCATTCCCACGTCAATGACCACTGCGCCCTTTTTGAAGTCGTCTTTACCAAGCAAATGTTTTTTTCCGGCAGCCACTACAACTAAGTCAGCCTCTCGGGTGTAACTCGGTAAATTTTGAGTTTTCGAGTGGCACAGTGTAACTGTCGCATCTGCCATCGTCAGCAAATGAGCCATTGGCTTTCCGACGATATTGCTGCGGCCGACGACCACAGCTTTCATTCCAGAAGGATTGATTTTGTAGAATTCTAAAATCGACATCACCCCCGAGGGAGTGCAGGGAGCAATCAGCGGATGCCCTGCCCAAAGCCGACCTAAGGATTCGTAAGTAAATCCATCAACATCTTTGAGAGGCTGCAAAATATGAAGGATTGGCTCCTCTCGAAGCCCCGCAGGCAAAGGCAACTGCACTAGAATTCCGTCAATTCTCGGGTTCTCGACTAACTTTCGAACCGACTCCTCCAAAGCCACTTGCGGCAATTCCGCCGGCAAATTGATTTGAGTCGATTCCATCCCAACAGCTTCGCAAGCTTTCGTTTTGTTTCGAACATAAACTTGGCTAGCTGGATTTTGGCCCACCAAAACCACCACCAGATGGGGTTTGCGGCCAGAACGAGTCTGAAACGCATCGACTCGCAGTCGAAGGGCGCCTCGGCGGGCTTGGGAGACTAGCTTGCCATCTAAAATAATCATGTTTTTCATTGTCCCAAAAATCACAGTTAAATTCAATTCTTGTGTCCGTGACTTGACCCACCAGTCCGCCTGCATTATGGTCGGCACGTCAATCCATCTGAAATCCTTTGCTGGGAGGCCCTATGTCAGAAAAAGTAAAATTGTCCAAAGACGGTAGCTCCATCGACTTTGTCCAATCTGACAGTCTCCCGACATCGATGAAAAAGTTTCGTCAAAGTCCTGAGATCGAAGGCTTCTATCGGTTTATTTTTGAAAATGATCTGCAAAAAGAAGCCTTTGAAATTCTAGATAGAATCGTCAATTCGCGAAAAGCCAAAAAAATGGCTGAAAAAGCAGCGACCAAAGCCAAAGACAAAGAAGCGGCTAAGGCAGCAAAAGCTCCACTCGAAACAAAAGTAGCGGCACCAAAGACCACCGCTCAGGCGGTAGCACCTGCCGCAGCGACTGCGCCGTCTCGCTCAGCGAAAGTAAATTCAAAAGCCCCAGTGAAAGCAGCTGGTAAAGCTCCTGTAAAAACTCCAGCCAAGGCAGCAGCAGCTCCGGCAAAAAAAGCAGCTCCAAAAGTAGTTGCAAAAGCCAAAGCCAAAGCACCAGCCCCGACACCTGCAGCAAAAGCTTCTCTCAAAAAAGCTAAAAAGAAATAATCTTTCACCGGACTTCCGATGTCCGGAAATTAAATTGAGTTTGGCTTCAGAACAGTCCTCCCAGTCCTTTGCAAACAAGGTCTGCAGGAGGTCGTCATGTTTATACCTAAATCGCAAATTTATAGAAAGCCCGCCAGTCCCAGTTTCAATCAGAGGGGTCAAACTCTCATTGAGTATCTAATCATCGTCGCTCTTGTTGGAGTCGGGTCTATCGCCCTCATGAGAGCCGTTTCACAAAATATCAATGCTCGCTTTGCCGAAGTTGTGTCGGGCCTCGGTGGCCAAGTGGCATCTGCTCCTAAGGCAGATAATGTAACAAAAACGATGTTTAGAAACAAAAACATGCGAGATTTCGTGCGCGGCGCGAATAACACCAAAAGTGGTAGAGGCACTGCCGGCGACAATAGCAGCGAAAACAGAGCCGATGATTCCGAAAACAACTAATTCCACCTCAATTTCGGGTCAGGCTAGCTTGGAGGCGATGGTGAGTGCCATGGCCTTGATGCTGGTCACCACTTTGCTATTGGCATTTTTTTATTTCTGCATTCTCGCCACCTGCCTTCAATTCTCCTCTCACGAATTACTCGTCTGCAGGGAGACGACTCGAGAGAGCAAGGATCCATATTTATGCGAAAATCAGTTTCGAAAACAGTTGAATTCATATTTACGCTTTGGTCACAACGACATGCTGTGGGTTCGAACCGAACCGTCCAAGCAAAAGATGACTCTCAAAATGAGTTTTGCAATTCTTCATTTTACAACTGTTCATTGGACTTACGAAGATCTAGTGGATCTGCCATTGAAATAAAAAACCAAAGAGGATTTGCTCTTGTATTTCTTCTATCTATTCTGCCGATCATTTTAGCGGCAGGTTTTTTCCTCTTGTTCTCACAGTACCTAACTCAAAATTGGATGCAATCGCTTCACACTTGTAGGACTGAACTTTTGAATACGCAGAGAAAAGCCTCACAGACTCTCTCCCAGCTGATGGAACTGAACAAACTGGTAAAAACTTTGCGTATTTCTCTGATTGCAGCCGAAGCTGAGCTAGTTGCAGCCCTGGCAACGGAGGATTACCCGTTGGCAGCACAAGCGGAAAGAGAAATTCTCAATATTAAAAAACAGCAGAAGAACTTAGCTGCAGTTCAAAAAACCTTAATCGCCCAAGCTGATTTACAAATGCTCAGTGGAGTCGCCAAGCTCATAACACAGTTGCGGGCTCAAGATGCTGTTATCAGGGCGCGGCTTCCGTCTTTTTTTGCCTACCATATAGAAAAGATGGAGCCTTCCGTTAGTACTTTAGCTGTAAAGCCGGACTCCTCGGATGTTGCTCCCGTTTACGAACTGAAGCCGTCATTTGAGTCGTCACAAGCTTTGTCTGTTTCTTGGATCTCTGTCTTTCAAACAAAATTCCAAACAAATCCATCGGAAAATTCAAAGGGAGCTGTTCAGTGGGTACATCAAAAGCACCAGAAAAAGGACTTCTGCTCTGCCAGCCTGAAAGTCGACGGCTCCAAATACGAAGCGATTCTGAGGGCGGACAAATTTTTGTAGAAGCTCTCTTTCTCTTTGTCATGCTGTTTTCATTTTTTACATATTTGTTAGTGCGGCAGCAGGATCATCAGGGCCTGATTAAAAAATATCATTTTCAAGGAGCTAAACGTGAAACACATCAAACCTTCTCTCGCCGCAATTAAAATTTGGATGCGAAAGGCCCAAAACCGAGTGTTGTTGATAGCCCTCAGCGCAATGTTTCTGATCATTCTTCTAGTTCAGTTGCACACTCCAGAAGAACATTCCGCAAATTCTTCAGCTTCAGCTGACACCTATATTCCTCATGGATTTGTCTTGGTTCCGATTGAAATTCAAAATGCCGAATCTCTTGGGTCGTTAGTTGGAGAATTTGCAGTTGTAGATCTTTTTAAAGGTCCGCATTCTCAAAGGGTCGGCCGCAGACTCAAACTCTTGCGAGCTCCTTTAAACCCTCAACAATTTGCTGTCCTTGTGCCCGAAGGAGAGGTTTCAAGCTTGCTTCAGACCACTGGTCCTTTTTGGGCAGCTATTCAAAATCCGACGCAAAATCAATCTGCTGAAATTGCTTCTCACGGCCGCAAATCACGGATCGAATATTTCAAAGACAACTGAAAGATCTGTCATTGACTTATGAGAAGTAAATTTTCGAACCCCGAAGGAGTTTGCTATGAAAAGCGTTGTTCTAGTTTTTAATTTGCTCATTTTGATTGCCAATCAAGCTATGGCGTCAGGTGCCGTTCAGAGAACTGTTGAAAGTTCTTACCCAGCTTACCAACAGTATTTAGCTGATTCAAAGGGCATCACCTTCGTACAAGCTTACATTCAAGTTTCCAGCGTTACTGTGGTCGATTCGGCATCTGTTGAAATATGCCTCGAAGAATTGTACTTGGGCCAACCGAATCGCCCCACCTGTTTCCAGGCCGTCAAATCCTTAACTGTGAAGCCTTTGAATTCCTACAGAAGAGAAATCCTCTTTTCGCTCTTATCGAAATTGGAAAAGGCAAAGGGTCCACAGCAGAACTTTTACCAACAGATGAAAAAAGGTCTGCTATGGAGCCATCCAGAGTTGGCGAAATTGTTTCATTTAAAACTCGATCTAGAAAGTGAAGCCCCTTCGAATATAGAAGAGCTTGAATTGAAGGCTTGGAAAAAATCGGTTGAGCACATTTTTCCCCTAGATGAAGTGGCCTTGCTTATCAATGGCAAAAGAATTTCTCACTTAGGAAAATGGATTGCTCCCCGAGGAGTTTACCAATGGACTTTGGTTAGCAACACTCACATTCCAATGACGAGACTGGGGACCTTTACTCAGTTCGCTGCTGAATCTTTAAAGGATTTGAAGCCCCTTGTCGAAGGCGGTTGCAATTCTGTTTCTGACTCCGATCTAAAATCTTACGGAATCATCCAAATCAGTATTTTTGCTAACCCAAAGTGCATCGCTTCGTTTGGCACCAGCGCTTCACTGCCTGTCCGGCAAGAGCATCTCGGGTCCTTGCCGGCGATCCCACCGACTTCGCCTGAGATACAAAAGAACAGCTGGATTATACCTGGCCTGGCTGTGCTTGGGGTAGGAATCGCAATGAGTTTGAAGGGAAAGCAGGTCAGTTTCCAATAAATTATTCAATCTCGTTACAGGGCAGTGAAGTTTTATCAAACATGAAATGTTTCAACTGGCCATCCTGAAAGGTGGATATGCAATGTGCTCCCCATTCTAGATCGCGATGAGATTGAGGAATTTTCCAATCCTTTGGATAAGCGGCGATTCCCTCATTCGGACTCTCCCGTAGCGCTTTCCAAGTGTTCAAAATAGACGAGGATTCGATCGGAGAATCACTTCCCCACTGCAAACAGATTCCGGCGTCAGACAGTGCTTTCCAGGGAAAGGCACAGGGATAGAGGGCATCTCCCAACTTTTCTTTCAGCCACCGGCGGTCTGTTAACCAATGACAGGGTTGCATGTGACAAATCACCTGAAGTGATTTCATCAATTCAATGCTTTCAGGCCTAAGAACCTCCGAATGTTCCAAGTTCAGTATTCCGCTGACTTTTTTTTGTTCAGTGACTTGAATTGCCGTTTCTAAAATCAAGTGTGCTGCTTGATCACCAATCGTATGGACACAAACTTCAAGTCCTGCGTTCCAGGTTTTCTCCAAAACTTCAGCAACTTCATCGAGCGGCCAAAGAGTCATACCTTTTGAATTGGTTCCTGGATAAAATTGCGAAAGAAAAGCACCTTGTGATCCCAGAGATCCATCAAAATAAAATTTAATCCCTCGCGCTTTTAGATGAGGCGTTGCACTCCCTCGAGCAAGGAGAGCCTCTCGAAGAGCTCGCTCGAAATCGATTCGATTCTCACAAGTGAAATTTTCTTCGACATACAGCGAAAGTTGCGACGCCAGGTCCAGCTCTCGCAGCAAATTCCACTGCTCCAAACTTCCGGACATATCTCTCAAGTGAGAGATCCCATTTTCATTGAAATAGCGAATTGCCAAAATCAAAAAATCTTTCTTTTGTTCCGCAGTGTAGTCAGGAATAGCCATCTCAATTTCAATTTTCGCAGCTTCGGAAAGAATCCCATCCGGCATCCCAGCCATGTCTCGAGAAATCCATCCGCCAACCGGTGTCGGCCTTTCAGATTCTGTCTTTCCAAGCCGATTCACTTTTGCAAGTGCCTTTGAATTCACCCAAGTGGCATGACCGTCAGCACGAGAAAAAGCCACCGGAAAGTTCGGAAAAACTGAATCCAAAACTTCTTTTGTTGGATATTTTTGATCGGGCCATTTGCTTTGATCCCAACCGAAACCGACAAGCCACTCACCACGAAAATGCTGTGGCTCAATTTTTAAATCTTTCACTTGTTCCGGCGAATCTAAATCAAACAAGCGCAGACCACTTTGCATAATGCCAGTAGCTAACAAATGAGTGTGACTGTCATAGCATCGCGGAATCGTCCAAAGCATAAAAAAACCCCAAGTCATTTTAACTCAGGGTTTTCAATTTGTCTTAATATTTTGAAATTATCGAGTGCTCGGAGTTGATGCGCTGAAAGATCCAGTCGCCGGACCAGGCCCGCTCGGCATACCCGGGGTGAACGCGGGCTGATTGCCACCACTGTTCATGGATCCACCGAATCTAAATGAACCCGAAAAACTTGCATCAAATCCTAGATATCCGCCAGAGCGCACAATATTGACTGCATTGGTGTACCTTTGATAAGTTGCCTGAACTTCGGAATAAAGGCCTCTTAGAACAAACTCGTTATTTGCAGCATTTTCCTGTTGGCGACTGTATCCACCGCCGTTGAATCCACCACCATTGAATCCACCACCATTGAATCCACCACCTTGAAAGGCACCGCCAAATCCCCCGGCAAAAGCGCCGCCATTGAATCCACCGCCTTGAAATCCACCACCTCTAAATCCGCCACCTTGAAAGGCACCACCAAATCCCCCGGCAAAAGCGCCGCCTTGAAACCCACCACCGTTGAACCCACCACCGTTGAACCCACCACCGTTGTATCCACCGCCCGGGAAGTCGCCTTGAAACCCGCCAGGATATCCAGCTGCTTGATATCCACTGAAAATTCCGCCGCCATTGGGTGTTGGGTAATATCCCGGAGGATATCCAAAAACACCGCCAGGATTGTTTTGGCCATTTCCGTTGGAACAGCCGAATCCACCAGCTCCGGTCCCACCATTCACGGCTCCATAATACTGTCCACCGCCGCCAGTGGCCGCATTCATTGCTGCCATCGCAAATGGAAGTCCATAACCGAAAGCAGGGAATGTATCTGTCCTGCCACCGAGACGAGCA
>JAYTZS010000238.1:0-11190 GCA_043741885.1 Bdellovibrio sp.
CGCCGAATCTAGGCTCATTGACGCGCAACCAGATGTGGTGAGTAGATGGTGGAAACGGATTTCAAAGGAATGTGGTTTCAAATTTTTGTCACCACTTCAGTGGCGACACTCTTACGCAACGATTGGGGCATTGCACCTGATTGAAATGTATAAAGGGAATATTTATTTGCTCTCAAAATGTTGCTTACACAGCTCAGTGACGATGACAGAAAAATATGTAAATCAGAAATCTAGCCAATTATTGAGAGCTTTCGAGACTTGAATCGACTTGCTCTTCTTTCCGATTCCAGTTCTTTTTTAGCTTCTTCCCGCACACGTTTTTGTCGTTGAGTTTCTTCTGGCTTATTCACTGATTCGTGAATTGGCAAAGCCCACTTTAAACCATCCGGCACATCAGAATACTCAGGCTTTTCATAATCAAAGCCCTCCATAAACACTGGATCGGTTTTCCATTTGTGATTTAGCTTATTCTTGAGATTGATAACATCAGACATAGTTACCCGCTAAAGCGATTCTACCATTCTACCAATTCCGCGCTCAACTCTACCATTTGCAGATTCCACAAATAAAAAAACCACCGTGATTTCCGGTGGTTAATGGTAGGGAGTACAGGATTCGAACCTGCGACGTCCACCTTGTAAGGGTGGCGCTCTACCAACTGAGCTAACTCCCTATTGGTAAATGACTGAAGGGCTAGTTCTTAACAAGCCCTCTGCTCTCCAGCAAGTGTTTTCTGGAGAGGTTTCCGATTATTTGCAGACTCCTGCAGGGTCCATGTTGACCTTTTCTAGTTCCAAAGTCAGACGCGGATCTGCACTTGCCAATGAGCTGATGTTCATGACCGTGACGGTCTGGTTGTCGATGGATTTTGCGATTAGACGGCTTACACGGTCCCTTATGTCTGATTCGCGGAAAACATGCACAGTCAGTTCATAGACGCCGTGAGGGGTAAGCAGGACGGCTTTAACCACGCGGTCCTCTTCGTATCCCGCGCCAGTTGCCAGAAGTTGACATGTTTTAGAGTCATATTGGCGCACTTGCAGCTGATTCACTCCGTCGGCGGTGTGAACTGTTCTGAATGTAAAGTAGGTCGAGAGGCCATTGCTTTCTGCAAGCCAAGTTCCTTTGATGCCTTTCCATGGAAAGGGCATTTCACTGCCCCACGGCCAAGCGTCGCCTGGATCTCGGGCTTGCGACTGGTTCGTCACCGCTAGAACCAAAGTCAGCACTGCGAAGCAGACAAGATGCTTGAAGCTTCTCATTGGAGTTCCCCTCTATTTTCGATCAAAATTTTAGCCGATTTGTTCATGAAGTAGCCGTTCTTTGCCCGAAAAATATATTTCGGCTTGTCGTAATCAGGCTCGATCATTTTGCGCAATCGCTTAATAGTCACATAGATCTTATTGTCGTGAACGGAAGGATCATAATTCTGCTTCCAAACTTCTTCGACTAAATATTCTTTGGAGAAAACTTGACCCTGATTCTGTACGAACAGGCGCAAAAGATCCATCAGGATGAACTGATTCTTGAAATTAACCCTGCCTAATTTTTTCTCGATCACCGAGTGCTTTTCTAATTCGAAAATTAAATCATAAGTGGTGAGGCCATCCCCGCCCAGCTCTTCGAGGGCTTCTTGCACAGATTTATTCAAGCGCACCATGTTGGTCGAATCCATCGAGCGACTGCAAAGCTTAAAGTGAGTGCGAGCCATCTCTTTATCACCCATCAACATGTAAACTCGTCCCATGTTGTAGAGCACTCTCAGATGCAAGTGAAAAATCTTATGCACTTTCAGCAAATCATAAGTCTGCCAGAGCAATTCGAGAGACTGGTCATAGCGTTTCAAATCAGCAAAAATTTGCGCATTGAGAATTTGAGAAGAAATCTTTACTTCTGGAATTTCTAAAACCTGAAAAAAGATTTGTAGATTGTAAAGTTCTTTTAAAGCCTCTGCATGCTTGCCGAGATTCTTGTAACAGATGGCAAGGCCGTTGATTGCGTAGCAGATGTCTTTTTTATGATCATTTGCGAGAGCGATGGCCAAGGCTTTTTGCAAATACTCAAGTGCTGTTTCATTTTGTCCGCGGTAAGCTGCACAAAGCGCCAAGGTGTAATAAGTTTTCGAGTTGAGTTCGAAACCCTCTTTGAGGACGAGATCTTGAATCTGTTCTTTGAGCTCTTGAATGTCTTCGAATTTCTCTTGTTCAGCATAAATTCGCAAAAGTTGATTGTGGCAGTCCAAATAAGACGTAAAATTTTTCTCTGAGAAATAACCAACGGAAGCTTCTAATAAGTTGGGAACGGCCAAATTGAAATCACCGCGGTCGGAATATAATTTCCCGAATTCTTGCAGTCGATCAAAAGATGAGTCTGATTTTTTAGACGTTGTGTGATTTTGCATGATGCGGGCACAGTTCTTACAAATTCTATCCTATTCGTCAACAGAGCTTGTGGGTCAATTGCAAATTTATTAGGCATGCAAAGCTTTTTATCGGCCTTAAAAGCACCGCTGAGAAGCTTACTAAGTGCTCAAAACAACTGAACGTTTATAAAACGAGGCCCTGGTGTTCAGGGCCCTTTTCGGAAATCTTAAATTTTTCCTTCAGACAAGAGGCGTCCCGATCAATTCAGGTGCCCTACGGCTGTCGATTGGCCTGTAAAATGAGCTTTTACTCCGAAGCTGTGCTCCTTTTGGATTTTGAACAATTCTTTTGGATTTTTGATGTCCAAGGCATTGATCAAAACTTGATCGACGTGATCGACCAAAATGATTTTCAAATCTTTCAGGATTTCTTTTGGAATGTCCTTGAGATCTTTTTCATTTTCCTTAGGGCAAATAATCATCTTGATTCCACCTCGATGAGCCGCCATCACTTTTTCTTTCAAGCCACCGATTGGCAAAACTTTTCCGCGAAGTGAAATCTCACCAGTCATCGCGACAGTGCGCTTGACTGGGAAACTCATGATCGCTGAGACAATCGAAGTGGTCAGTGCAATCCCTGCCGAAGGACCGTCTTTCGGAGTCGCTCCCTCTGGCAAATGGATGTGAACATCGATGTTTTGGAAGTACTCTTTGTCCAACCCAAAGAGAGGCCCGCGTGAGCGAACATAACTCATGGCTGCAGAACAAGATTCTTTCATCACATCACCCAATTGGCCGGTGACCGTAAATTTTCCTTTTCCTGGAACCACAGCAGCTTCGACTGCGAGCATGTCTCCACCCACTTCTGTCCAAGCCATTCCATTGGTCAGGCCAATTTCGTTTTGCTCTTCGATCTTGCCCATTTTATATTTCTCAGGCCCCAGCAGTTCCACCAATTTTTTCGGAGTCACCACATAGGCCGGAGTTTTGACTTTCGCGACTTTCTTCGTCGTCCCAGCTTTTTTCGTGCCCGTCGTCTTCATCTCTTCGACAGCTTCAGCTTTGACAATATCACGAGCCACTTTTCGACAGACATTCGCTACTTGGCGCTCCAAGTTTCGAACCCCTGCTTCACGAGTGTAAAAACGAACAATGTTTTTCAGAGAGGGATCCTGAATTGAAACTTTGCGATCGCTCAGACCGTGCATTTCTAGTTGCTTTGGCACCAAGTAATTTCGCCCGATGTGAAATTTCTCAGTCTCAGTGTAGCCTTCCAAACCAATAATTTCCATTCGATCCAGCAAAGGGCGCGGCACTGTGTGCAGCGAGTTCGCAGTCGCGATGAACATCACTTTGGAAAGATCATATTCCAGTTCCAAGTAGTGATCTTGAAAATTACAATTTTGCTCAGGATCTAGAACTTCCAGCATGGCTGAGCTTGGATCACCACGGAAATCTGAGGCCATTTTATCGATTTCATCAAGCAACACGAGTGGATTGCCTTTGTCGACTTTTCTCAGTGCTTGCAGAATTTTACCTGGCATTGCTCCTACATAAGTTTTTCTATGACCACGGATCTCAGCTTCGTCACGCACTCCACCCAAACTGATTCGAGCAAACGGACGATTCAATGATTTCGCAATAGATTTTGCCAAAGAAGTCTTTCCCACTCCTGGAGGGCCGACTAGACACAAAATAGGTCCGTTCAATCCTTTTGCAATCGAGAGAACGGAAAGATATTCAAGAATTCGATCTTTCACTTTCTCTAAACCCCAATGATCTTCATTCAAAATGTCTTCAGCAAACTGAATGTCATGCTTTTCTTCAGCATACTCCTGCCATGGCAAAGAAAGAACCCAGTCGATATAATTTCTGACAACTGTGGCCTCAGCTGACATCGGAGACATCATCTTCAATTTTTTGATTTCTTTTTTTACTTTTTCTTTCGCTTCAGTTGACATCTTTTTCTTGGCAGCTTTTTCTTCTAGATCTAAAAGTTCTTGCTGGTAATCATCTTTTTCGCCAAGTTCTTTTTGAATCGCCTGCATCTGCTCGTTCAAATAATACTCTTTTTGAGAGCGCTCCATCTGCTTTTTCACTCGAGTGCGAATTTTCTTCTCGACTTCGAGAATTTCGATCTCACCTGTCATCGTGTTAAGCAAGTGCTCCAAGCGCTTGCCTGGATCTAAAATCTCGAGAACTTTCTGCTTGTCTTCTAACTTCAAATTCAATTGAGCGACAATAATGTCAGCCAACTCTCCGGCGCTTTCGATTGTCGAAACTCGCATGAGGATTTCTGGTGGAATTCGCTTGTTCAGTTTAACGTAAGTTTCAAAAGTGGTTTTCACTGAGCGAATCAGGGCCTGGCTTTCCACCGGAGCTTGAATTTCTTCGTTCACATCTTCAATGTTGACCACGAAAAAATTATCGTTTGGCACAAAGCCTTTGATTTTCACTCGGCGTTTGCCTTCGACTAGAACCTTGACTGTTCCATCTGGTAAGCGCAAAAGCTGAATTATAGTCCCAACAGTTCCGACACTGTAAATGTCTTTCGGCTCTGGGTTGTTGGTCTTTGCATCTCTTTGCGCAGCCAACACGATGTCGGTTTGCTTGCTCATGGCCTCTTCGAGAGCATTGATGCTTTTCTCACGCCCCACAAAAAGTGGCATCATCATGTGAGGAAAAATAATCAGATCCCTCAGTGGTAACATGGGCAGTTGGGTGTTCGTGGATCCTGGCATTCTGTCTCCCTCCTTGAAGATTCGAGTTCCGCTGTATTGCCGTTATATTTCCGTTATAAGTCGGTTATAAAATTTGCTATGACTTCTTCAGTCCTGTTCTTTTTAGACGTTGGTCTTGCTCGCAGCTAGTTTTTCTTTTAGCCAATTTTTCTTTTAACTACTTTCATCTACGTTCATCTTCTTTGCAGTCCATGCAGGGAAGACTCGGCGCCTAACCAGAACAGTTAGAAGTCCTTCGTTATTATATATGGTAGCTACTGAACTTGGTGATGGGAATGAATTTTTGCTAATGCGAGAGATTAAAAAACCCCTCATTCCTGAGGGGTCTGGCTTATTCTTGTTTCAAGTCAGGGTTTTTTAACAACCCTTTAGCTCGTTGCTTCTTTTATGCGCTTTCGGCAGAACTTTTTTTACTGTCGTCCGTTCGCATTTCTTCTTCTGTTTTATAAACTAGTTTTGGTGGCCCATTCTCGTCGATGACTTTTTCATCAATAATCACTTCCTTCACGTTGGTCCGTGAGGGAATGTCGAACATGATGTCAAGCATCGACGTCTCAATCACACCGCGCAGTCCCCGGGCTCCAGTTTTCCGCTTGAGTGCAAGTTGGGCAATGGCCTTAATCGCCTTGTCCGTGAACTTCAAGTCCACGCCCTCGAGATTGAACAGTTTTTGATACTGTTTTGTTAGAGCATTTTTAGGTTTTAACAAAATATCAATCAAAGCTGACTCTTCCAAAGGATCTAGAACTGCAATCACTGGCAATCGACCAATAAACTCAGGAATTAAGCCGAATTTTGACAGATCATCCGGCTCTACTTTTTGCAGAATATTAACGCCTTCGTCTTTTTCTACTTGCGTTTTGATTTCAGCAGCGATTCCCATGGTCCGATTCGAAGTTCGGCTCTCAATCAATTTTTCCAAACCAACAAAAGCACCGCCGCAAATAAACAAGATATTTGACGTATCGACTTGAATAAATTCTTGTTGAGGATGTTTCCGCCCGCCTTTTGGCGGCAAATTGGCAACAGTTCCTTCTAAAATTTTCAGAAGTGCTTGCTGAACTCCTTCTCCGGAGACGTCTCGAGTGATCGACGGATTCTCAGATTTACGAGAAATTTTGTCGATCTCGTCAATGTAGATGACTCCACGTTGAGCTTTTTCAACATCCCAATCAGCTGACTGGAGCAAATTAAGAACGACGTTTTCCACATCTTCTCCCACATAACCTGCTTCTGTCAGAGTTGTCGCATCTGCCATGGCAAACGGGACGTTCAAGACTTTCGCGATTGTTTGGGCAAGCAATGTTTTTCCGGAGCCAGTTGGCCCAATCAAAAGTATGTTGGATTTTGCAAGTTCAACATCTTGAGATTTTTTGCCGTTTTGAATGGCGTTGATTCGTTTGTAGTGATTGTGAACAGCCACTGCGAGAGATTTTTTAGCTTGCAGCTGACCAATGACGTAATCATCCAAGAAACCTTTAATGTCGGCTGGCTTTGGAACTTTGAAGGTCCCTTTGACAGCAGTTTCTTTGTCTTTTTCTTCGTCGATGATATCCATACACAAGTCGATGCACTCGTCACAGATGTAAACACCAGGTCCGGCGATCAGTTTTTTAACTTCTTTCTGACCTTTTCCACAAAAACTGCAACGTAAGGCGCCCGAATCTTTTGTGTTCATATTTTAGTCCCTTTGCTCTTTCTGAATTCAACAACATGATCGACCAGGCCGAAAGATTTAGCTTCATCTGCACTCAAATAATGATCTCTTTCCATCGTTTTGGCGAGAAAATCATAATCTTTGCCAGTGTGATCCACATAAATCCGGGTCAGTTTTTCTTTCGTTTTCACGAGCTCTCTTGCGTGAATCTCAATATCTGTCACTTGACCACCAATTCCGCCACCTCCGAGATGGGGCTGATGCACCATGATCCGACTGTTTGGCATCGCATAGCGTTTGCCTTGAGTTCCGGCTGCTAAGAGCAAAGATCCCATGCTCGCCGCCATCCCTAGGCAGTAAGTCGCCACATCACATTTCACGAATTGCATCATGTCGTAGATCGCCAGTCCTGCAGAGACAGATCCACCTGGAGAATTGATGTAAATATGGATATCCTTTTCGGGGTTGTCTACCTCAAGGAAAAGAAATTGAGCGATCAGAGTGTTGGCAACTTCGTCCGTGACAGTTGAACCAAGAATCACAATTCGGTCCTTCAGTAATCTTGAATAGATGTCATAACTGCGTTCACCTCTAGATGTCTGCTCGATGACGTATGGAATCAGTCCCACGGTGTTCTCCTCTTGTGTCGACTTGCTGTATTTGCTTTTCGGCTAAAAACAGCATAGCTTCAATCGCCTAAGGTCTATGTTCTGTGTCTTATTACAATTTCTCTTGAAATCAGTTACTGCAAAGGAAGTGCTATGAAAATCGAAATCACAAAAGCGTCTCAGTCTGGATCAGTTCTGGTTGCGTTCGCGCTCAGTTCGACTAGGGGAAAAATGGAGAGTGTCAAACTCACTCGACCTAGTTTATCTCAGCGCCTAAAAACAGCCATCGAGAGCAAAGAATTGTCATCCAAGGCTCAGGACAGTGTTTCGTTTCGAGACATCGACTTTGAAGGCTTCCGCCACGTCTTGGTCGTTGGTCTCGGTGAAGCCAAAGATCCTGAGCAAATTCGCCAAGCAGCCTCCGCTGTTTATTCTGCGGTGAAATCATTGAAAGCACAAGATGCCACCATTGAATTTGATGGAATGACACAAGACCGGTCAATGGCAAAATTCATTCAAGCTTTCACTGAAGGATTGATTCTGACAGATTACAACTTTGACGAGTTGAAATCGAAAAAGAAGGACTCTACCACCGGTAAAGAAGCGATTGAATTGACCTTTCGAATAGTCACAAAAAGTGCGAATGAAGCTGCGGTGAAAAAAGCTTACCAGGAAGGATTGATTCTTGGTGAGACGGTGAATTTTTCTCGTCGCTTGGGAGATCTGCCTGGCAATTTAATGACTCCTTCTATTTTGGCCGACACTGTTGTCGACTCTGTCAAAGGAACTGGAATTAAAGCGACGATTTGGGATGGGGCTCGCATTGTGAAAGAAAGAATGGGCGGATTGTATGGAGTTTCTCAAGGCTCTGATCAGGATCCTCGCTTTATCATTCTCGAGTACAAAGGGGCTGCTGCAGGAAAAAAGGCACTTGCGTTCGTTGGCAAGGGTCTAACTTTTGACTGCGGCGGGATCAGCATCAAGCCATCCGCTGCCATGGAAGAAATGAAATATGACATGTGCGGTGGCGCCAATGTGATTGGTGCAATGATCGCAATTGCCAAGCTTAAATTGAAGGTCAATGTGGTTTGCTTGGTTCCTTCGACTGAAAATTTGGTGAATGGATCTGCGACGAAGCCCGGTGATGTGCATGTGGCTCGAAACGGAAAGTCTTTCGAAGTGAATAACACGGATGCTGAGGGTCGCCTGATCTTGGCCGATGCATTGTCTTACGCGAGTGAACTTGAGCCAGAAATGATTATCGATGCTGCAACTTTGACTGGAGCTATGGTTATTGCGCTGGGGAATATTCACACTGGATATTACACTCGTGATGCTGGCTTAAAGAAAAAAATCGAAGCTGCTGCTCAAGCTTCTGGAGAGTGGGTTTGGAACATGCCTTTAACTGATCACCATTTGAAAGACATGAAAGGCACATACGCAGATCTCTCGAATATCTCCTCTAGCAAAGGAGCCGGGTCCGCAACAGCCGCTGCGTTTCTCGAGCAGTTTGTGACTGAAGGGATTCCTTGGGCGCATTTCGATATTGCTGGAACCGGCTGGCATGTTGGCAACCGCCTCCCCTACTGCCCTAAAAAAGGCGCCTCAGGCGCAATGATCCGAACCTTCGTCGAACTCGCCAAACAGTTCTAAGGTGCCTGCCCTTTTTTGCGGGGCATGCTGCGTTACCACTGGATAAAAAATAAAAGGCTCGGAGAAATCCGGGCCTTTTATCATGTGTGAGGGAGAGTGGGACTCTGCCTTTTTTTGAGGAACCGAAGTTTCCGCAAAAAAGGGCAGCCACCCTAAACTCCGAGTTTCTTCAGGGGAGCTTTGGAGGCTAGAAACATGAATCCGGCAAGGACCGCTGTTCCAACCATAAGGCTAAAGAAATTTATTTGTCCCATTGGTTCGTAAAACCCACCAAGTACACCAGCTAAGAGATTCCCGAAAAAGCTAGAAAGCAGCCACACTCCCATCAACATAGATACCATTTGTGCCGGTGCTAGTTTAGTAACCAAAGACAGACCAATCGGCGAGAGATAAAGTTCGCCCAAAGTGAAAAGTGCAATCGTTGCGATAATCCAAAGTATCGAGCTCTTAGTTTCGACTCCAAAAAATTTCACCATGAAGACCATCAACACATAGCCGAGAGCGGCCAAGAAACAGCCCAAGGCCATTTTAGTGATTGTCGAAGGTTCCCTACCTGACTTGTTCTGCCGCGCCCAAAATCCTGTGATCACAGGCGTGAGCACAAAGATCAAGAAAGGATTGATCGACTGCATCCAAGTTGAAGGCATTTGAAATCCCAAAATATTCCAGTCTGTGTTCTGATCAGCCCATATCTGCAAAGTGTTTCCCTGCTGTTCATAAACTGCCCAAAAAAGAATGTTGATCACTCCCAAAATGATAAGTGCAATGATCTTCCAGTGATCTTCTTTCGATAGCTTTGGGTTCAACTCAGATGAAGTCACATGTCGACCCGCCGTGGCCTCTAATTGATGGATCCGATCCGGTGGAAAATAAGGCTGGCCAAAAAAGTAAACTGCCAAACCAATTAGCATTCCAATTCCCGCTGCTGCAAATCCATAGTGCCAGCCGTAAAGCTGTCCTAAGGTGCCGCAAACCAATGGCGAGAAAAAAGCGCCCAAGTTGATACCCATATAAAAAATCATAAACGCACTGTCGCGACGCTCATCGTGGGCTTCGTAAAGGCTTCCCACCTGAGTCGAGATGTTGGGTTTGAAAAAGCCATTGCCGACAATCAAAAAGATCAGGGCTGGAAAGAACATGCTTTCAACAGCCATTAATAAATGACCGATTGCCATGAGCGCTCCACCAACATAGATCGATCTTTTCTGACCGATCATTCGGTCAGCAATCAGGCCACCGAAAATAGGAGTTAAATACACAAGCCCTGTGTACAACCCATAAATCATCGATGACAGCCCTTGGTTCGAAAGATGTCCCATCATCCCTTCGAGTAAGGTTTTCAGAGCACCGAATCCGAAGACCTGGTGGCCCTGCTCGATATTGATAAACAAAGACTTCGTCATATAAAGAACCAGCAACGCCCTCATTCCGTAAAAGGAAAAGCGCTCCCACATCTCGGTGAAAAATAAGTAGAACAAACCCTTAGGATGGCCGAAAATTTCTTTTTGTTTCATGACATTTGGATACACTGCTTTGACGCAAGAATGTACCAAAAAAGGGCAGGCACCTTTTAGAATTCAACGAGGAAGGGCTTTCGGAGGATTTGCTTGAGTTCTGGGGGTTCGATTGAGACATCCGAATTGGCGCCAGAGGGATCGACTAGGCGCAGTGACTTCAGTTGCCATAATTTTGGCCATTGATCTGAGACATTGGCGAATTTCAATTTGGCAGGATGACCTTCTCGAAAATCAAATTCTCCGTCGGCAACTGGCTCACCCAGAATGCGAGCAACGGGAATCCAGACTGCAGCAATGCTGTTGATGTCTGATGAAATTTCACAGCCACCTTCGACTTCCATTTTTGGAAGCTCTCCGCCCACTGACATGCCTTCACCTTGGAAGGAGAGAATGACCCGCGAATAATGCTGACAAGCGAAAACTTTTTGGCCGTCGGAGCCTTTAATGACAAAATGGCCAAGTTCCACTCCGACATCGTTTTTGTCTCGGATGACTTTTGCACCCTCAAGCAGTCTTTGCTTAGCTGCAAAATTCAATGCAGAGCCTTCCAGTTGAGAGAAATCATAAACCCGTTTGATTGAAGCTGGATCCCGGCGAGAGCTGGAAAACTCGACATTCGAAGCAGCCTGCATCGGAATTTTTTCCGAAGATC